>NZ_WFLM01000002.1:0-300000 GCF_009208775.1 Silvanigrella paludirubra
TGAATTTCATCTCGTTCAAATGTAATGCCTTGAGCAAAAGCTACTGAGCGAGGAAGTTTTTGTATTGTTAAATCATTTTTCTTTTCTGAATTATGTTGTGGTTGTCTGCCATCATTTAATAATTTTTGATAAGTAACACCATCAAATTCAGCAAGCTGCCCCCCATTTTCATCGGACATTCTAAAATTTAAAAGCTCGTTTGTTTCCAATTCATTTTTATTATTTAATACACCAGCAAATACCCCTGCAAGTTGCCCACGCCCATTCCAAACATATTTTTGCATTGGAATTTCATTTGTATTTTGCCAGTTTGAAGATGTACTTAAATTTGTATTGGCAAAATTATTATTATTATTATTATTTTCCGTTAAATTGGTTGGAGTGAGTACTGCTAAAGTAGGAGCGACGCCAAACTCTCTAAAACCTAAACTATCATGTCATTTTTCATAGTGGATGTCCAAATTTCCAAAGAGGATATCATTGTTAAAAACTAAAATAATATCAGTGTTTTTTGTATTTGATAATTTAGTAAAAATCCAATGCCTACATGAAAGTTTCTTCTAAAATATTTTGATTTTTTTAAAGAAAATTTTTAATTTAAGGTATTGTTATTACAAATTTTAAACCGATTGAATTTGGAGTTATTTGCTTATAAATTTCCATAGAGTATGTCCTATATTTTTATTTCTTTTGAATGTAACATTCTATATTTAAATGGATATAATTTTATGACAGGGAGTATGGAAATTTTAGCATATTAGGACAGGATCTATGGAAAAAACTTTTGACATCCTCTTTGGATAACTTATTGATTTGATTCCTGCCTACATGACATCCTCTTTGGAAAATGACATACGCGCTTACTTATCTATTTATTTTTTTATACCAAGTAGAACCTCTTCTTTCCCTCCAAGCATGCCAACCTAAAGGTAGATTCGCTAATTCTTTAACAGTTTCATCTATTTCACAAATTTCTTTTAAACTTAATATTCTAGCATCATCTTCATTCAAATCTGAATTATCTAAAAACTGCCACATCCCATCATCTTCATCGTGAGAAATAGTTAAAATTTCAGTTTTTCTTTCAAGTATATTTTTTGAAGTTATTACCATTACATTAGGTTCATCATTAAATGGCCAAAATTTATCTTTCATTATTAATTTCTTTCATATAAATCTTTTATTTATTCCACTTTATTCTATTCTCTTGTCTTGATAATACTTGTGCATTTGAAAAACTATTCGTACCTCCTTTATCTTTAGGAGTTATGTGATCAATTTGCCATTCATTTCTATTAGGAGTAACCCCTTTCTCAGACTTTTGTGGTTTCACAAGATCAATGTATGACTTATCAGATTTTACAACGCCATTATTTTTTGCTTTATTAGCTTCAATAATTTTTTGTTTTTGAGACGAAGTAAAATTTTTACCTGGCCCGGCAGATTTAGAATCTTTCAAATTAGAATAATCTCCACCTCCCCCACTCCCCGAACTCGCATTCATCAAAATATCTGAAATACACTTCAAACCAACGAGGGCCATGATACCGCCATCGAAAGCCATTTTACTTGATACTGGTGAGGTAGCAATAATAGATATGCCGCCTGAGGGGACAGTGGCAGCTAATGCAGCAGTTTGAGAAGCTACACTAGCAGCGATTAAACCAGCACCAAATGCAATTGGAATGCCGCATCGTAACATATCAAATGAATTAAAAGACGCAGTAATACCAACCCTTGCACTTCCAGCAGAACTACCTCCATTTCCTCCAGAAGGACTTCTACCACCACCACCTGCTATATCAGGTCGTGAATTATTGCTATGATCATTCTTCCCCCCATTACCTGGGCTTTTCGTCATGTCGTGACCGCTATTACCACTACTCACTTTACCATTACAAGCATCATTAATTTTACTTTTCGTATCATTCCAGCTTGCCATACCAGTAGGATCATTGTTTGTAATAGGATTATTATTTGCATATTGAAATAAGTTTGCTTCTAAAGGATTATCAACAATTCCTTCTAAATTTCTTCCCATATATAAATCAGGAGAAAGCCATACACCACGGGCTGAATCGAGTGTTCTTACTCCCATGTTACTTAAGCCTGTGGATGCTGAAAACTTTCCTTTTGCAAAAACTTCCGTACCACGCATGCCTTGAAGTTCATTTGAGTTTGAGCTTCCTAGAATTTCAAATGATTTTCCTTCCCAGTTATCACGCATGTTACTTTGAGGATTAGTGTATAAAGAAACATCTTGACGATTTCCGACTTCTTTGTAACTTGCTAAAATTGATTTTGATAATAATGGAATTCCGCGCGATAATCCAAAAGGTTCACTCGCATTTCGTTCTACTATTTTATGAGAATCAATGTCTATAACTTGTGAAACGGCGCCCACATGATCTTTTATCACAAGTTCTTTTCGCGATTGCATTTGAGCAGAAGATAATGAAACAGCATCTTTTGCATTTAATGTTGGATAACGGGTAATTAAACGTAACGTTGCGAAAGATCCAAGGTCAATATTAAAATGAATTTCATCTCGTTCAAATGTAATGCCTTGAGCAAAAGCTACTGAGCGAGGAAGTTTTTGTATTGTTAAATCATTTTTCTTTTCTGAATTATGTTGTGGTTGTCTGCCATCATTTAATAATTTTTGATAAGTAACACCATCAAATTCAGCAAGCTAACTAAGACTATTCCAAACATATTTTTTTATTGGAATTTCATTTGTATTTTGCTAGTTTGAAGCTATAATTAATTTTGTATTGGAAAAATTTATTTTATAACTTTAAATTGAAATTATAAATACTCAATTTCATATTTAAATTTTTTTTAAAATAAATTGCATTATTTTAAGATCATTTGAATATTTTTCATAATAAGAGGAATTAAAAGATCTTATTTCTAATAAAGATCCTTGTAAATCTGGAACTTCATTATCTTCAGACCAATAAGATCTTGTCCAATCTTTGTTTAGCTTTGTTGTATGAAACGGAAGAACATTATTTATCTTACATTTCTTGCATAAAAGCCTTATTTAAATATTAATATTTCTAAATTTTATCTTCAATTATTTCAATTAAAACATCTTCTATAGGCACTTTTATTGTAATAAAGTCTCCAACTTTAATATCTGTTACAATAGGCTCAAATGGTATTTTTATTTTATTGGAACCAAAAAGGGCAATTAGATAAGTTTCATAATTATTTCCATTCATCGTTTCTTGAATTTCATGAACAGAGAAATTAAATATAGATCTTTTATTGTCAAAACTCATTTTATAATTAGATTCATATGATTTAAAAGTATTTACTTCAAATTCAAGATTATTTAAAAATCTTATAGAAATATCAAACCAACCAAAATCTCTGTTATTAAAATTTTTACATATTCCATAGGAACTCCCAAATTGATTTTCAAAATATAGATTATTAGATTTTTCTTCAAAATTTAAAATTTTTACTCTTAAATTTGGAAATTCTTCATCTATTAATTTTTTATATCTATTAAAAACTCTAGCTTCATAGGAAGCTCCATCTAATAAATTATTATAAAAATAAATATTATCTTTCCATTCTTTAATAATCATATCATGAGAGTTATCTTTATCGATAAATAATTCCCAATATTTTGATAATCTGTAATCTATTATTTCAAAAAAAGCTGAAAATTCAAGTTGAGGAAAATTATCGGAATCATCATAACAAATATAAAATCTTAAAATATTATCCTTTAAAGATAACCCATAAATATTATATTCTTTATTAAGTTGAAATGGAAGTAATCTATTTTGATCTTGTCCATAGATTAAATTAATTTCTCTTTTTACTTTTATATCATTAATTTCAGATATTTTATTTATTATACACTTTACTCTCATATTTTAAAACCTTATTTAATTCTCCGAATGTGTTTTAAACTTAAAGTCCATTAAATTCCCAGTTTTTGGATCTTTAACAAAATGAAGTTCTGTTTTTTTACCTGCCTTTGATTCAATATGGACAGCCATTTTTTGCATATCTTTATATCTTGGATCATTCATTTTTATCTTATCAAGATGTTTACCAACCTCATCACCTCTCTTAGCTGCTTCTAGAGTCATTTGATCTTGTAGTGATTTAGGCTCCCTACTTTGTTCTTCTTTTGGATTAGGAGCTCCACCCATTGCCGCATTAAATAACAGACCTGACATACATCCAAGGCCGCTAGAAGCCATTAAGAATCCGCTGCTAATTTGCGAAGTTGTTGCAGGTATTATCCCTAATGAAAGTCCAGCTGAAAAAGGAGCTCCACCCGTTGCTGCCGCAGTATTTCCTATTCCTAACGATAATGAAACTAAACCTGTTCCTGCTATAAATCCACATGCAGCCATCTCTGGTTTTGAAATAGCTGAATTTATTCTTGCTCCCATTTCAGAAAGGTTATTAGAAATTTCTGTTCCATAATTTTTTACTGTATTTGCAGCATTATTTAAAAAGTCTTTAAAGCCATTCGAATTTTGTGATCCTTTATCATTTCCATTACTTGAGATCTGATCATTTTTCCCCCCATTACCTGGGCTTTTCGTCATGTCGTGACCGCTATTACCACCACTCACTTTACCATTACAAGCATCATTAATTTTGCTTTTCGTATCATTCCAGCTAGCCATACCAGTAGGATCATTGTTTGTAATAGGATTATTATTTGCATATTGAAATAAGTTTGCTTCTAAAGGATTATCAACAATTCCTTCTAAATTTCTTCCCATATATAAATCAGGAGAAAGCCATACACCACGGGCTGAATCGAGAGTTCTTACTCCCATGTTACTTAAACCAATAGATGCTGAGAATTTTCCTTTAGCAAAAACTTCTGTGCCACGCATACCTTGAAGTTCATTTGAGTTTGAGCTTCCAAGAATTTCAAATGATTTTCCTTCCCAGTTATCACGCATGTTACTTTGAGGATTAGTGTATAAAGAAACATCTTGGCGATTTCCAACTTCTTTGTAACTTGCTAAAATTGAGTTTGATAATAATGGAATTCCGCGTGCTAAGCCAAAAGGTTCACTCGCATTTCGTTCTACTATTTTATGAGAATCAATGTCTATAACTTGTGAAACGGAGCCCACATGATCTTTTATCACAAGTTCTTTTCGCGATTGCATTTGAGCAGAAGATAATGAAACAGCATCTTTTGCATTTAATGTTGGATAACGGGTAATTAAACGTAACGTTGCGAAAGATCCAAGGTCAATATTAAAATGAATTTCATCTCGTTCAAATGTAATGCCTTGAGCAAAAGCTACTGAGCGAGGAAGTTTTTGTATTGTTAAATCATTTTTCCTTTCTGAATTATGTTGTGGTTGTCTGCCATCATTTAATAATTTTTGATAAGTAACACCATCAAATTCAGCAAGCTAACCAAGACTATTCCAAACATATTTTTGTATTGGAATTTCATTTTTATTTTGCCAGTTTGAAAATGTACTTAAATTTGTATTGGTAAAACTATTGTTATTATTTTCCGTTAAATTGTTTGGAGTAATTACCGCTAAAGTAGGAGCGACACCAAATTCTCTATAACCTAAACTATCACTAAAAAAAGTTTGAAATGCGGATGAAAAGCCATCACTAAAAGTAACACCTTGTAAAACACCGAATTGACCAGTGGTTGAATAGGAATAAGTATCAATTTAAGAATTCGAATGTTTTGACACTCTATTTTTAATCATATTACCCGATCTAGTTACCTTATTTATTCTTCCCCCTATAGAATAATCGTAACGAATATGACCTATGAAGAAGTGTCATCACCAATACCTTTTGCAGAAATAAGACGATCTTGGGTGTCGTATTTAAATAAGGAATTTGAAGAAAGAGTCGGATCTTTTCCTTTATGTGCAATAAAATCTTTTGTTGAAATAGGGAATAAGTCATTATCATAATTCCATTTTGAATGAAATATCCCTGTGTTTTGAGCAGAATTTTTCATCACCTATTTCGATTGGTGCAAGCTGCTTGTTTACTGCCCAAAACTCTAAAGGAACTTCTTTTCGTTTATGTCAACAAGTAGGTTCTGTCGCAGAAATAAATTAAGTAAAACTTATTCATATAAATCAGATCAATCGTTGTCTTATAGACGCAATTATCCAACGAGGAATCTAAATTGCTCCCAAATAGATTTATTGTGAAGTGTTTTATGCTGACCTTTTCAAAGCATGTGATGGAGTTCAATTCCGCACAAAGTAGCTCTTGTAGATTTAAGTGAATAAAACCACAACATGGCCTTACACATCTTTTTTATAAATCGATGGTCTTGTTCTTTCATGTTGTTTAGATATTCATTTTGTCTTATTTTGATCTGAAGATTTTGTTTATAGTCTCGATTTATGTTATTTAACGAGGATGTATTTGAAACACTTTTATCTATGTTGATTTTTTCTGGTTTACCAGAAGAGCGAATTGCCATTTGGAAAAAAAGTTTAGCAGAAGCCGCATCTCTTTGCTTTGAAAGGTAAAAGTCGATCCTTTGTCCAACCTTATCCATCGCCCTATACAGATAGTGCCAAACCCCTTTTACCTTGATGAAAGTTTCATCCATTCTCCAGCTCTTGCACAGCCTTCTTATAACTTGCAAACTTCTTTCCTAATTGAGGGGAATACTCCTCAATCCATCTCTGAATAGAAGAGTGATCTACTTCTAAACCCCGTTCTTTCAATATTTCTTCCACCTGTCTGTAACTTAATGGGTAAGCAACACAACAACGTATTGTTATTGAAATGATTTCTGATTTAAAGTGTTTCCATTTAAAATCCATTCTCATGTGGAATCTTTTTGCGGCAGAACCGAAAATGACACTAAGGCAAAAAATAAATTACTCTTGATGAAATGTGAAAAAATAACCGTCATCATCATCATATCCTGTAATTAATTTAAAAATATTATTTTTAAATTCAATTTCTAATTTCTTAGAAATTGAATTATTAATAGTTTCACATAAAAATTCAGCGTGTTTATCATATGAACAATCATCTGGAAAAAACGAAGATACTCTTATTAAATTCATCCAATATTCAATTTTATCATTTGGATTATGATCAGTAACAAGTTGATTAAATAAATTTTCTCTGAAATTTTCTTTAATAAAAACCATGCCATTTTTTAATACAAATTCAGGGAAAAATAATTTACAAAATATTACTAAAAAATCTGGATGAATTTTATTTTGATCTATATGAGTATTTATATAATTAATATATGTAAATTCATTGTTGGTATTAGTCCAATTAATAAAATCATTAAATATTATCTTGCTCATATTTATTCCTTATTTAGGTATTTCAGATACTCTAGGTGGTCTAACTGTATCACCAATGTATTTTTTACCTGTAATTTTGTTCTCATTTACAACAGTTTCTTTAATATTTGGTCTATCAATGGCGCCATGAGGCCTACCAGTTCCTCTGTATTGTTTCCAAGATCCATCTCCAAAGTGAGTAGTATATTGTCCTTCTCTTCCAGGTTTTTCAATTATAGAATGAGGTGCTCCTTTGGCTTCTGGTGCGGGTGCAGGTGGAGCATTTCGAGATTTCTTATTGGATGTATTTGAAGAACTAGAGTCACCACCCGAACTCTCATTCATCAAAATATCCGAAATACATTTCAAACCAACGAGGGCCATGATACCGCCATCGAAAGCCATTTTACTTGATACTGATGAGGTAGCAATAATAGATATGCCGCCTGAGGGGACAGAAGCTGCTAATACATTCTTTTTAAATTATTTGTTTTAGTAATTATTATTACAATAAAATTAATTTTTACAGTTCTGCCTTTTTTAAATATTTAATCACATTCTTCATATATGATTTCAGATGCAATAATAATTCCATCACAACCTTTTAAAGCATTTATGCAATATACATTAAAATCTCCTTTAATTATAAATTCAATGAAATCTTTATTAATATTTTTTTCTAAAAATTTAATAATATCATTTGGAATGTCACTCTTTTTATATTCTAAAATTTTATCTTCAAGAATATTTTCATTTTCAAATGAAGATAATTTCCACCAAACTGCATTTTTAAAAGTAATAATATTTTTTATATTATTTTGTAATAATAACTTTAGAATCAAATCATTTTTATCATTTTTTTCTATTCCTAATAATTCAGCGTCATGAAAATTTTGTTGCATTTTTAAATTCCCTTTTTATTAGATTAATAGCCTTTTGGTAGCTCATTCAACTCAGGTGTTCTTACTTTGTTTGGAGTTTTAAAATCATGGACATGAGGTTGCATTCCATTATGGGAGTGTGTACCATCAAAGCGTTTTACCTCATAAGGATTCGGATTTCTTGGATTGGTTTGTTTTGTATATGTTTCATAGTTTGTTACTTTACCATTTTGATCCGTTTTAAAAGAAGTTTGGTCAGCACCTTTGGCCGCTTCGCTAGATTTTAACTTTTGACCACCTCTACCATATCCTCCATTCTCACCAGAACCATCACCACCCATTGCCGCATTAAATAATAGACCTGACATACATCCAAGGCCGCTTGAAGCCATTAAGAAACCGCTACTAATTTTAGAAGTTGTTGCAGGCATTATCCCTAATGAAAGTCCAGCTGTAAAAGGAGCTCCTCCCGTTGCTGCCGCAGTATTTCCTATTCCTAACGATAATGAAACTAAACCTGTTCCTGCTATAAATCCACATGCAGCCATTTCTGGTTTTGAAATAGCTGAGTTTATTCTTGCTCCCATTTCAGAAAGTTTATTTGAAATTTCTGTTCCATAATTTTTTACTGTATTTGCAGCATTATTTAAAAAGTCTTTAAAACCATTCGAATTTTGTGATCCTTTATCATTTCCATTACTCGAATTATTTGAGTTCTTATCATTATTTCCCCCATTACCTGGGCTTTTCGTCATGTCGTGACCGCTATTACCGGCAATGTTTTTTTAGGATAAAAAATCTCCATTTCTTGTTATAAATACTTTATCTTTGTATTTATATTCTATTATCCTATAATTAATGGTATTTTCTTCAGATAATATACTATTTTTATTGGTTAGGTAAGAAATTTCTTTCATGAATTTAATTATTTCTAAAAAATCATTTTCAGAATTTATTTCACGGGGATCTATTGTAACTTGAAACTCACTTTCGTCGTAAAAATTACAAGACATTAGTATATTATCATTTAAATAAAAATTAAGATTATATCTTGAGCATGAAAAAATATCTTTGGATAAAATAAAACTATCACATTTTTTCTTATCAAAATTATAAATAGTTTTAAATTTTAAATTTATAAAATCAATTATTTTTTTCCAATCATTTATATCGGTCTGAAAAATAAATAAATCTTTTAAAGAACCGTCAAAAACAAATTCATCTTTTAAACTATCCCAAATATTATTAATATCCATTTATAATTTATTCCTATTTTATGGTTCCAAAAATCCTACAAATCCTCCTTGAGAATTGTATCTTGCACCTCTTCCATCTGGGGCAATAAAATCACGAACGGCTGATCCATATCTGCCAGTATTATTTTGAGACGTATGATTGATAGTTTTAGGATTATTTACAATATCAGATACGATTTTGCTTCCCTCTGCATTATATGCTTCTGGTGTAAGTTTTCCTTTAGGGGCATCAAAAGCTGACGGATTTCTGCTAGAATGCTTTTGCAACGCTCTCCCTGCTTTTGTCAAACCGTTGCGATCAGGTTGATTTGCTGCCTCAACTAATGGATTAGAATTATTTGGAGCACTACCCCCACTCCCCGAACTCGCATTCATCAAAATATCCGAAATACATTTCAAACCAACGAGGGCCATGATACCGCCATCGAAAGCCATTTTACTTGATACTGATGAGGTAGCAATTATAGATGTGCCGCCTGAGGGGACAGTGGCTGCTAATGCAGCAGTTTGAGAAGCTACGCTAGCAGCGATTAATCCAGCACCTAATGCAAGTGGAATGCCGCATCGTAACATATCAAATGAATTAAAAGACGCAGTAATACCAACCGTTGCACTTCCAGCAGAACTACCTCCATTTCCTCCAGAAGGACTTCTACCACCACCACCTGCTATATCAGGTCGTGAATTATTGCTATGATCATTCTTCCCCCCATTACCTGGGCTTTTCGTCATATCGTGACCGCTATTACCACCACTCACTTTACCATTACAAGCATCATTAATTTTACTTTTCGTATCATTCCAGCTTGCCATACCAGTAGGATCATTGTTTGTAATAGGATTATTATTTGCATATTGAAATAAGTTTGCTTCTAAAGGATTATCAACAATTCCTTCTAAATTTCTTCCCATATATAAATCAGGAGAAAGCCATACACCACGGGCTGAATCGAGTGTTCTTACTCCCATGTTACTTAAACCAATAGATGCTGAAAACTTTCCTTTTGCAAAAACTTCCGTACCACGCATACCTTGAAGTTCATTTGAGTTTGAGCTTCCTAGAATTTCAAATGATTTTCCTTCCCAGTTATCACGCATGTTACTTTGAGGATTAGTGTATAAAGAAACATCTTGGCGATTTCCAACTTCTTTGTAACTTGCTAAAATTGAGTTTGATAATAATGGAATTCCGCGCGATAATCCAAAAGGTTCACTCGCATTTCGTTCTACTATTTTATGAGAATCAATGTCTATAACTTGTGAAACGGAGCCCACATGATCTTTTATCACAAGTTCTTTTCGCGATTGCATTTGAGCAGAAGATAATGAAACAGCATCTTTTGCATTTAAAGTTGGATAACGTGTAATTAATCTTAAATTTGCAAAAGAGCCTATTCCAATATTAAAATGAATTTCATCTCGTTCAAATGTAATGCCTTGAGCAAAAGCTACTGAGCGAGGAAGTTTTTGTATTGTTAAATCATTTTTCTTTTCTGAATTATGTTGTGGTTGTCTGCCATCATTTAATAATTTTTGATAAGTAACACCATCAAATTCAGCAAGCTGCCCCCCATTTTCATCGGACATTCTAAAATTTAAAAGCTCGTTTGTTTCTAATTCATTTTTATTATTTAATACACCAGCAAATACCCCTGCAAGTTGCCCACGCCCATTCCAAACATATTTTTGCATTGGAATTTCACTTTGATCTTTCCATGAAGATGCAGAATGAATACGGTATGAATTGTCTTGAGTATTTCTTTTTGAATTTTCAGAATGAAAAACCGCGAGAGTGGGAGCAACTCCAAATTTTCTAAAACCAATTTCATCATTTGCAAAAGTTAAATCTGCAAATTCATTTCCATCTGTAGAGTTTACTTTTTGTAAAACCCCTATTTGACCTGTTGTTGAATAAGAATAAGAATCAATTAATGAATTTGCATTTTTAGATATTCGGTCTTTTATAAAATTACCAGAACGAACAACTTTATTTATTTTTCCGCCAACTGAATAATGATAAAATATATTTCCCCAAGATTGATTTTCATCTCCCATTCCACGGGTTGAAGAAAGACGACCTTGGCTATCATAAGTAAACAGAGAGTTCACAGATAAAGAGACATCTAAAACTTTATTTCCGCTTAAATCACGAGTTGAAATGGGAAATAAGTCATTATCATAAGTCCAACGTGTGTGAGCTAAACTATTTACATTATTTTCAGATTCTTCACATAATTCTGATGGCGCTAGATTTTTATTCCCTGCCCAAAATGCCAATGGAACTTCTTTGCGCTTATGCCAACAGGATTGAAGTTGTAAATTATTTTCTAAATCAATTTTTTTAGTATAACCTTGCGCATCATAATTTACTTTTTGTAACGGCACAGATTGAGCAATACCATTATGCAAAAAACTAACACTATTGATTAATGATGTTCCATCTTCATATTTTGCAGAATAACCTGTAAAATAATTATCTTTTAGTTTATTTAAAACCTCTCTTTGAAAACCGCCACGAGAACGCAATTGTACTAAATTTCCAGAAAGATCCGTAATACGTTCTAATTGATAAACACCTAGACTCTTTTTATTTAAAAATAATTCAAGATCTTCTGATGCAGCAAGACCTTCTTTATTATAAGCATATTTGCGAATGCTTTGACTTGAGCCTAAGTCATTTAAGGAAGAAACCGAAACGTTAATTGGCAAAGCAATATCTTGAAATCTATTATTTTTTTCCAAACTTCCATAAGTAAAAAAGATTGTTTCTTTTGCGTGGGTTTTATTTTCACGATTAAAACGAATATGCTCTTCTTTTTCTAATTTCCCTTTTGCATTATAGGCATAAGACTTATATAAAATAGAAGAATCTAACATATTGCAATTTTCAATATCACTGCCTAATGGACACAAAGCAGTTTGAATCAGGCGTCCAAAATTATCATAATAAAACCTGGAATTCCCCAATGCATTATTGCTTTGTTTTTCAACTAAATTATTTGATGCATAACTTTGCCATGCAATTAAGTTATCATTATTAGTTACTTTGATTAATCTCCCTAAAGCATCATATTCTAAATTTGTTTGTAGAGTATCTTGTGAAGAATTGCCATTTGAATCGAGGCCAATATATTTAGTAGAAATTTGTCCAATTTGATTATAAATATTTTTAGTTCTTCTACCTTCAGGTGAAATACTTTCTTCAAAGTCAACTCCCTTTAAAAAGCGTTGAATAACATTCGTATCAAATTCATGCGAAGCAATAGACCCATCAGCATAAAATGAACTCACGCTTTTTATTTTAAATGAAGAAGAATCGGGTAGATTATTTTTAACGACATCATCTAAACTCATTTCTGAATTTAAATATTCTTTATATGATTTTCCTAAAGAATTAATCGTCGATTTATTTGAAATTGTAAAACGATTGTTATCGATACGGCTTGCACTAAATAAAACTTCATCTGAACCCGAAAGCCAAATTTTAGAAACTAAAGTCAAGTTTTCTTTTTCTTGGTTTCTTTTAAATACAGTAACGCTTCCCGGAATCATTTTTACATTTTGAATTTTACCAATACTAGTTTCATTATATATTTCAGGGCGAGGATTTAATACTAATGTTGCATCAAATTTATTCCAAACATTAATTTCTTCGTCTAAGGTTTTCCCGTTTGCTAATTCAATTTTAGGAAAAAAATACTCATATTTTTCGAAAGGAATAATATTATTATTTGTTATATTTTTAAAACTTGTGTTAAAATTATCTGAATTTTCAGAATTTGATTTTGAAAGATCAAAAACGCTTTTCAACCAGTTAATAAATATTTCCCAAGTACTTTTTGGAACATTTGAAATATCAAGAGGCGCATTTCCACCAAGATTCTTAGCTATCATTAAAACTCTACCAAAAACATCATAGGTAAATTGAGAGATACTACCCCTAGTATTTTCGATTTGTGAAATTTGCCCAAATTCATTATAACTTGCTAAGGTTTTAATATTATCTTGATCAACTATGGATTTTAAATTTACATTAGTTTCTTCCCACTCAAATGACGATTTTATTCCAGTAGCATTAATTAAACTTTTAATTCTACCGTAAGCATCATAACTTGCTGACGCTTGTAATACGAGTTCTCCATTTTGATTTGATGACCATTCCTCAATAGGAAGTCCTGTTAAGTTGTTATAAATAAATTTTTGTATGGTTGTCTTCACACTACCAAGAGACGAAGAAGTTTGAACCATTTCTATATTATCACAATATATTTTTTGATTAACTTGATGACTTAAGGGACAAAAATAAGTATAAGAAGTAACTAAATTATCCCCATTTAAAACTGGGGAGTTATTTTGAATTTTTGTAATGAGCCGACCTTGTTCGTCATAATGGTAAGATTCTGTCTTAGAAATATTTGAATAATTTAGAAACTTGTCACCACTTGTCGTTATAGATTTTCTATTTTCAAGTATTTGGGCAATTTCAAATTTATTTGTGTCAAGAACTCCATTTCCAGGAAGATTATTTAAATTTAAAAATTTAAGCGACAAGGAACTCTGAATAGAAGTATAATTTTCTTGTGTGTTTAAACTTCCCGTTGCAAATGAAATATTATTTAGAGCCGCACCAGAACGACTATAATAGTTATAACCAGAAAGATCGTTACACCACTGATTTGCAATTGCCGTAACGGCAGGATTTAAACATTGCGAAGTTTCTCCTTGAGAAAAAATAGATTTTTCTGTCGATAGACGAATATCTTCTATTCTTCCCATTTTTTCTGATTCAGAAATTCGATATCCAGATAAAAACCTTTTTTCTGTTAAAGTACCAGACTGCGTATTGTCACCAACTGTTTGCTTCCTTACTAAAGAAAAGCCAAGAAACTTTTTATAGGTTCTATCAAAATTTGGTACCCGGTAAGAATAACGCCACATTCTCGTTGGATTAAATCCATCGGATAAGCCAACTTGTTTTAATAATGGAATCACAACTGGCATTAAAGGAACATTTCTTTCAATTCCTTTAATTTCTTCGTCATTGTCATATTGAATTGCTTCATTATTTTCCAATACAGAAGATGTATAATTAAAACTTAAATAGCGACCATCAGAAGTCGTAATTGAATGTAAATGATTTGGAAAAGAACGAACTGGAAATTCCATAATCGTATTTCCATAGCCAGGAGAATCGGCTACAATTTGATGTTTACCATCGCCAGTTAATTGAGTAACAGCAGTATAAGCAGGCTTAAATAATGAATTTCTATCAAATAATACTTGGGTAAGGGGTTTTCCTAAACCATTATTAATCAGGAATTTCTGCCAACCATAATTAATACTCGGTAAACCCGTTCCAGTAAAATCTCCAATTGCAAAATCTTTTAATTTATATCTTAATAATTGATCACCAAAGTTGCCTAGTTCAATTTTTTCAAAAAACTTTCCTGTACGTTCTCCATTGGCAAGACGGCCATTATTTACAAATAAATGCATTCTTCCATTATATAGTTGTAAAATATCGGGAAGTCCATCTGCATTCCAATCAACAACCTCTATATGATCTGCATTAATTAAACGGTCTGTTAATTTTACTGAAAAACGTTCTGCATCCAATTCAAACTTTTTTGATCCAACTAAATTGAGTTCTTTAATTCCTTTATTAAATAAGAACTTTAATTCCCCATTTTTAATACAAAAAATATCAGTCCGCCCTGAACCAGAAAAATTTCCAAACTTATAATTACTTTTTACACCAGCACATGCAGAAAAATGATGATCATTAAAAGAAATATTTACTATCCGATCAAGCACTATATTTCCTTCTGCATTAATTTTTCTATCATTTAAAATGATCCACGGTGCCGAATTGTTTCCATCATTTACATAAAAAATATCCATAGCTCCTGTTGCAAGAAAATCAACAAAAGTACTATTTTGTAATTTGATGTTCATTTGATTGCCAATTAATTTTTTTTTCGAAAGAAGCTTTAACTTTCCAGGACTCCCATCCTTTGGAAAAATTGATTCTGGCTCATATGATTGAACTAATAGTGAATTCGAAAAATCTTGAGTTATAATTTGAGATTTTCCTGTCCCGAAAACATCTGCAAATCTGGATTTGTCATAGCCAAGAGGCAAAAAAGAATAATCAACATATTTGTTAACATTATTCATATTATTATTAAATGAAAAATTTTCTACACGATAGCTAAAAATTGTCTTTGGAAATGCAGTAACTCCATCGGAACCAAACTCTTGAACAGAACGCAATCGTGGAAATGGTGTATTTGTATTCAGTTCATATTCAAATTTATAACTTCGGATTTTTGTATTACTCTTTTGAATAATAATTTGATTAACTCTTCCAGCAATAAGTTGAGGAAATCCACCATTAAAATGGGTGTTATAAAATTCATTATTTTCATATGAAATTTGCACTAAAATATCATCAGCCGTAATTGTCTTTAATAATGGTTTTGATATTAAATTAAAATCATCAGGAGTATTCTGAGTTAATTTTACAGATTGAATTCCTATAGATGCTGAGTTTATAACAGGACGTTCATAATGATAAAGGATTTCTTGTGAGCCTTGAAAAGTAGAATGTTTTGTTAAGTACCATTCGAGCGCATTTCCCGTTGAATCAGCAACCTGAGAGTCCTGGCTTGATCCAAAATGAAATATTTCACCGTTTGATTTATGATAAACAAAACCATTTCCGTCGCAACGTAACAAATCACGTGAAGAGTTTAGAGTACTCGCCCAAGATCCATTACCTATTGGAATCATCCTCAATCCGTTTACATAAAGATTATTTGCTAACGAATTTTGGCAGTTATTTTTAGAAATATATTTTGTATTTCCGCGTTTTGTATCAAGAATCACCTTTGGTAAGTTGAAACCCCAAAACGCACCTGCTTCACTATATGAATTTTCTGGTGAGTAATTTACAGATAAACCAATATCAAGTTGTCTTAATTTAGGCGTTTGGATTGGAATATTATAATTTAAATCACCATTATCTGAAGCAGACCAATCTAATTCTCTAGCACCAAACTTACCTGGAGCTGTTGGGCTTGACAAGGTTGGGCTAGAAAAACTCCCTGCAAATATTTGTGAAACATAAAATATTGTTATTAGGACTGGAAAAAGCAGTATTGATCGATACAAATTTTTTTTTAAGATAAACCAATTTACCATAAAGTATTACCTTTAATATAGAAAAAAGAGGGGATTGATTAATACCCTCTATAATGAAATATTATCTTGAAATAATGAATTTAAATTCAACTCCAACTACTTTTTGAGTCTGACTAGTAGGATTATCTAACTTTAAAATTTTATTATAATGATTATCTAAAGAGTGCCTTGCATAAATAAATTTATATTCACCTAATAGTGGCTGTCCGGAAAATGATTGGTAAACAGCTTCTTTTGCATTGGCGCAACTATACGAATTCAAATCATTTACATTTAAGCAGTTAACTACTTCCTTTGAAAAATCTTCAACATTTATATTATAAAATTCGTTATCACCCATAAATCCAGTCAATGACTGCCAATAGTTTTCAGCCTCAGAAGGTCTTGCACTTCGATAACCAGCTTTTAATTTTTCAAACCATTGCATTGTCCTAATTTTACGATCTTTCAAAGTAAAATCATTAGAAGTAGAGGCAAATATAGTAATAGGCCTTATATTATTTTCTGAATCAATATACTTAATAGATGAAGAAGGAGAAATTACAGATAATGAACGAATAATGTCATTTCTATCACACATTAATTGCTGAACAGAAAATTTTGAAAACATAAACGGATATTGATTTCCATAACGCTTATATTCAGGAATTACATTTTTTGTTAAATCTCCATTTAAATAAACTTCCTTTTTATAATTATTATATATTTTTTCTGAGTATTCAGAATAATTTTGAGGACAAACTCCTTTTGAACTTTCATCATAAAGTCCATCGCGCAATAAATAAGCAACATTATCAGATTTCCCAAAAGGAGAGTTTTTAAACCTACTTATCATTGGTCCATTCGTATAAATATTTGTAATAATACCAACAATTCTGGCTTTATAAAAATTTTCATCAAAAACTTCTGTATATGGAGGATATTTTACTTTAAAATTTTCTTCATTTAAGTTGATATCCATGATCCCAGTTTCATTTAATTTAGCTAGTAAAGCATCATCATCCAATTGTTCTTCTGAATAAACTCTTTCTCCTTTATTAACTCGTAAATCAGACGAAAAAATTTGTAATGTAAATGATTTATCAAGTGTTCCGGTATTTGCTTCATTTTTAAGTGATGTTAAATTTTCAAGTTTTTTAATCTTACTTAAACATATATTTGCATCATCAAATGATGCTAAATAACTGCAAGAATATTTTACATCAGAAATATTTTGCACAATATTACTAAAATTATTATTTTGATCACTTATATTGCGAAGTAAAGGATCCATATTTAAAATTCGAACAGCCGCTATATTTACAATTTGTCTTGCTAAATTTCTTACATATTCAATTTGCCAAATGTCATTTGAAAAACTTGTCGTCTTTGGAGAAATAGAAGTAAACAAAAAGAATTCTGTATTATGTATATTTGCCCTTGTTTTGGCTCTTTGAATTGCAGATTGTAAATTTAAAGTTTGTTTTTTAGCTATTTCAAAATTTTCTTGAGCAATAGAAATATTTTTTTCTGAAGCTTTAAATTGACTTTCCTGTGCATTTTTCTTGAGGTGAGCATTCTTTAATGGAATATAATTTATATTTGCAATTTGCGTGCCATAAAAAGTATCAAAATCAATTTCTGTTGCGAAAGTCTTTGGATTACTATTTAAACTACTTGCAACAAATTTTGATAAACCAAGAACATTTTCAAGATTTTTATTCGTTTGCTTTATAGAATTTATTTGAATATTTAAATAAGTTTCTTTTTCTAATATTTCCTCATCAAATTCAATACTATTTTGATTTAATGAATGTTTAATTTGCAAAATTTGTAAATCATTTTGATCTTTTGAAATTTGAGCATCTAGAATAGAAGTAATTTTAGGACGAGAGGAGGAATTCATTTGTTGAGAACTTTTATATAATTCGCTGCAATAATTTTCAGGATTAGATAATAATCGTACATTTTGTGAATTAACAAAAAGCTCTTGCTCTAAATAAATTTTATATGTATGCGCCTCTGTAATTGCACTTAAAAAGCTATAATCTGATTTCAAAATAGAATCAAAACTTGGCATACCTGATGATTTTGAAGTGGACGTTGAATTGGATGTTGAAATGGATGTTGAATTGGATGTTGAAGTGGATGTTGAATTGGATGTTGTAGTGGATGTTGAATTGGATGTTGAATCAGAATGACTTGAAGAAGTTGTTGTGTAATCATGTCTTAATTGATTTAATTTATCTAATGCCTTGTTTAATGATTCCGGTGAATCAACTACATTAAGTGAAATAAGCTCACTAAGCTGACTATTACCAGAGTTTGCCATGACTTCAGATAGAGCGGCAATTTGACATACATTAGTATTATATTCAGGGTTACTTTGCAAGTTTCTAATTACAATTGCATTATTTGTTTTCGCGTCATTTGAAGCAGAAATGCCATTTGTCAGCTTAGAAATATCGCATCCATTCCTTCCAATCGTATTTGCAATTTCATTTCGTTGCCTTACCATTCGAGAACAGCTATTTTTCCAATTTTGAATGCTAGCTAATTTCTTTTCACGAGAAAGTGTCGCTATTGATCCCAATGTACCTGACTGATCACATGAATCTAAATTACTATTACCACATAATTCTTGTTTATATTGATTTATTAAAGTTTCTTTATTAGATTTATATCTAATTAATATATTTTTTAAAGATTGAAATTTATCAATTGAAACAATATTATTTAAATATATTTTAAATTGATTTTTCTGTTCTATTAAATTTTCGTCAATATCAATTTTAACGGATTCAAACATAGAATAGGATGCATCTTTCTGGAATGTATAATATGCAAGTTCTTCCGCCGCTTTATTCTGTGCTTTTATGGACACCTGTAAATTTTCTTCTAAAGAAAGAATATTATCTTCAAATTCAGTTTTTTTATTTTGAAACTCTTGAGTTTGTAATATAGAAAATGCCGTTACTTTTTCTTTTATTTCATTTAATCTTTCTTGAATTTTTATAATATTTTCGTTCAATTTTAATGGATTTAAATACGATGGAATTATTTCATAGTAAGATTTTCCATTTGAATTAATATTTAAATTTTTAAATTTTGGATTTGCAGCTATCAATTGATCACAAGATGCAGCTTCCCAATGAGCATTTGAAATCACATCGTCTGGTGTTTTTAAGTTTTCTTCACTTATTTTATTTCCAGTCGTACAGATCAACCTCTTTAAATCAATACTTAATGCACGTTCCTGAATTTTTTTCATTTCAGAACAAAGATTTAACTCATGGGCTGGAATATGCGCAGGATTCGAGTGGGAATAATTACAATATTCATTATTTAATGATATTCTTGCTTTTTCTGATGCCATTATCAAATCATTAGCAATAATATTTTTAACAGATAACATTTTTTCATTTTTATTTTGATTGTATTTGCCATTTAATATATCCACAGACTCATTAAAACTCTCTTGCAAACTGTCATTTGGCAAATTTGAAATCATATTTAATTCTTCAGCAGTAAAAACGCCGTTCCAACGATACATTGCCCTTTCATAGTAACCAATTGCCGCAAGAGCATTAGCGAAGGAATTGATATGTCGATAATAGTTATTTTTTTTATCTGCTTTTTGAAACCCAAATAAAAATACTTTTTTACCATTCAACATAGAGTACATACGATGCTGTTTTGTTTCCCTCTTTTCATCTAAAACTGCTATTTTTTCTGCAATTAATGCCGAACGAATCATTCCATTCAGTTTAGAAAACCTACTATTTTTAACTGCTTCATTCGTATTCCATTCGTGGTTTTCACTTGGATCATCTTTATTATCTAATCCCATTAATGATTCTTGGTTAAAAGGAGAAAAATGAACTTTTTGCAATACATTCATGATTAAAGCATTTGCTAAATAAAGCTCTGGATAATAACAAGAAAATAAATTATAACCATATATTGCATTTGACGATGTTAAATTTCTTGTTTTTGTTAATATTGTAAGCGCTGGAATAGAATTTGTATTTGAATGATCTAGCAAATTTTTATTACTATATGCTTCTATTATTCCTTTAACTTGATTTTGAATTTCTGGATTTTCAAACGAACAGTTATTTTGACGGTCTGCATAATCTTTTGGACTAATTTCCGAACTAGTTTCTTTATTAAACAAAGTATTTGCTGAATAATTGCTAATTAAATTAAAACGGTGTACATCATATTCATTAAAAATCGAATTATCAGATTTATTATTACAGGAAACTAATGGTAACAAGAAAAATGCTATAATAAATCCATTTACTTTATTAAATTTCATAAGACATCCTTGTCTATAAGTATTACTTTAATTATATTTTTGTATGGATTATTTTGTTTTACCCCAACAAGTTAAGGTGCTGTCACTTTTTAAAATACCACACGCTTCATTATCTCCTACTGCAATAGATTTAAATAATTTATCTGTTTGGACAGCTGTAGGAATTGAAACAGAAAAAGTATTAGTATCATTCGTTATAATTTTATTTTCATTACTACCAAAACAAAAAGTTTTATTTAAATTATTTAAAGCACAAGTTGTATTATTACCTAAAGCTACTGAAACATAAGATGATGAATTATTTATAGTGACTGGTTTTTTATTTCGATTTGTTTTAGTTATTTGTCCAAAAGAATTATCACCCCAGCAAACTAATTTATTATCATTATCTTTTAATTCTGGATTTGCATCAAATCCACAAAAATGATTTAAGCCAGCATAAATATTTTTTAATTTTATATTTGGAATATTTTGTGGAGTTGTCTTAAATAAATTATTTCTTAATTTTGATGTTCCTAATTCCCCATATTGATTACTGCCAAAACAATAAACATCATTTGTTGAAGTAACACCACATGTAGAATTAAAACTCAATGCAAGATCTATAAATTTGACATTTGGAAGCTCTACTTTTACAAAATTAAATCTACCCAATATATCTACATTATTCGTATTGCCATTCCCTAATTGCCCAAAAGAATTTTCCCCTGTGCAGTACATGCTATCTTCATTTTTACGAATGACACAAATATGCTTTGTTCCTACGATTACTTTCTTTATTTCAAAATTCATATTATGAATATCAGTTGGATGAAGTCTATATGCTTCATGTTGTTCTAACAATCTATTATCAAACCAACAGTATAAATTACGAGTATAAGTGGCATGCACAGCACACGCTCGATATAAACCGACACTTACTTGCTTAAAGGAATCAAAACTTGCAAAAGGAGTATTAACTGGAGAGCTCCAATAAGTTGGATAAGAATAAGCTTCAGTATTTTTACTTTCACATAATAATTTATTACCAATTAAACTTAATCCACATTTTGCGGAATTTCCAATGCTAATAGTTTCGTATCTATTTTTATCAAGAAAACCCCAACATTCAAAAGGATTCTCTCTCCCATTACTAATTGCACAAGTTGTTCGTGCATTTCCAACTACCGATTTAAATTGAAAATTCCAACTTGGAAATGGGATTTTCGGTTCAAATTGAATATATCTTTTTTCGCCAAATAAAGATGAAATTTCTAAAGTACCAACTTTAGGATCACCTCCTACTTGTCCAAATGTATTGTCACCAAAACAAAAAATCCTCAAGTATTGATCAATCACGCAAGTTGACGATTCCATTGCAGTTACTTTGGTAAAACCAAGATTAGTATTAAATTTCAATTCTGGATTTGAACTATTTATTAATTGTGGAGAAGAAAAATAGGGATTTAAAGAAGGATTAACACCAATTTGTCCAAAATTGTTATTTCCCCAACATTCTACTTTTTTATCCTTAGTAATTGCGCAAGCATGTGATTTACCGGCTGAGATAGATATATAATGCTTGCTTCCTGCTTGTCTTAGACCATTAATAAAGGGAGAGGCATCTGCAATACCAATTTGACCAAATGAATTATCGCCGGCACAATATAAATTACCAAATTTAATTCCATTTTCATTACCTACATTTGAAATTGCACAAACGTAATTATCTCCTGCAGATACAGCAATGAATTTTGAATTGATTTGCGATGCTGTTGTACCCGAAATAAAAATTTGTGTAGGTTCTATTACTGGCGAAACCAATAATCCAAGTTGTCCTTTAGAATTATCACCCCAACCATATAAATAACCTTGATCGTTTATTGCATAAGTATTTTTAGAACCCGAAGCAATTTTAAGAAAAGACTGACTTGATTTCACTTTATTTGGAGTTAAAACAGGTACTTTAGAAATTGGATTCCCATTGCCAAGCTGACCATAGTTATTTTCACCCCAACAATAAATTGATTTATCTTCTTTACCAATTGCGCAATAATGATCTTTCCCTAAAGAAACAGATGTATATTTTCCATCTATTTTTTTGCGACGTGTCAATAATCTTGAACCATCTTCATATAATGAATAACATTCTAGATCTGACTCATCCCTAGTTACTACACAAAGGCTGCTATTATTCATTGATAATTCAGAAAAAGATTGCCAGTATTGCATTACAACACTTCTTTTTTTTCTGGTTTGATTTAAATCGTTTGCATTTAGAAAATTGCACATTATTAAAGCACCACTCAAAGTGAGCACTTGATATAATTTTTTTTTCACAGGCATTCTTTCGTATTAAATGAAAAGCATTGCTACTTTAATTATTATAAAGTAGCAGAATTATAATTATTTATTGTTTTTATGAAAATCTGTCAATTAAAAAAACATTATTTATTTATTTACAATTTTTAATTAATACTATAACTTTAAAATTATCTAATCATCAATTTAGAAATTATGACTAGGTAATATAAATTTTTATCTTTTAGAGAGAGTAGTATGATCAAATTCATCGCTTATTTTATAAGCGTTTCTTCTGTTTCTTTAATTCCATTTCACGAAGCAATGGCTAATCCTAATATTATAAATGTTGAAAATATATTATCTATGCAGGATTATATTAGACAACTTTCAGAAGAAATTGAAAATTTAAAAAACATTCCAAGAGTTCCACCAGGAACTGTTGTTGCTTTTGCAGGCGAAAAAGTACCAAAAGGTTGGTTACTTTGCGATGGAAGTGCTGTAAATCGACAAACATATTTAGAATTATTTGAAGTATTAAAAACTTCTCATGGTATTGGTGATGGTAGCTCAACATTTAATATTCCTGACTATAGAGGTTTATTTTTAAGAGGTGTTTCTCATAGCAAAAATAATGAGGTTGATACCTCTGCTTCAAATAGACAAGCAATGAAATTAGGTGGCAATACAGGTAATAAAGTTGGATCAATACAACTTGATTCATTTAAAACACATAGTCATAATTCTGGTGGATTAAAAAATTCAAGTAGTTACTTTAGTTATAGTGGTACATCCTATCCTTCAAATTCTACAGTTTATTTTACAACATCTGAAAATGGCAGTCATAGTCATAGCTATGCAGGAGCTGCTCGTGCTAATGGAAGATTCATGGTAGATGGAGGAACAGGTCTTGATGTTAGCAGTACAAATGAGACACATTATAGTGGAAGCCATAGACATAGTGGTTCAATAAGTCTTCCAAACTATTCTTTTAGTATCAGCTCATCTATTTCAGCCCAAACTATTAGCGGATCAACTTCAGCTGAAGGTGATAGCGAAACCCGTCCAAAAAATGCTTATGTACATTATATTATCAAAATTTAAAAAGCTCTTAATCATCTATTTTCAAAAATTGTCCTTCTATTTTTAAACTTGATTATATTTCTGAAATATGGAAATATTAATAAATAATTAATATGGCAGTCTAAATATAAGATTACCATTTAAGAAAATATGATTAGTCATAAATATTGAAAATCATAATAAAAAAACTTTAATCCAATTTTATTAAAAAGAGTTCTAAATGAAATGTAAGATCTGTTTTGAAAATGCTTCTTTTTTTACCACTGAAAATATTATGCCACAAAAATTTAAAGCTCATTATTATTTATGCCATAATTGTGAATACTTATTTATAGATAAGCCCAATTGGCTAGAAATTTCATATAGCGAAGCCATTACAGATTCCGATATAGGGCTTGTAAATCGAAACGCAAGACTCTCAGTGATTACATACGCAATAATTCGCCTATTTTTCAAACAAGAAAAACAATTTTTAGATTACGCTGGTGGTTATGGTTTATTTGTAAGAAAAATGAGAAATTTAGGTTTAAATTTCTTTTGGCAAGATAAATATGCAAAAAATTTATTTGCAAAAACATTTTCAGCAGAAGAAAATAACATTAAAAATTATGGTCTAATTACAGCATTTGAAGTAATGGAACATTTAGAAGATCCCATTAAAGAATTAGAAAAGTTATTTAATTTATCTAATAATATATTAATAAGTACGGAATTATTACCAGAACATAAACCAAAGCCAAATGAATGGCATTATTTTGCACTTGAACATGGGCAACATATTGGATTTTTTTCCAGAAAAACAATGGAATTTATTGCACATAAATATGGTTTTAATTATTATACAAATGAAAGTGATATCCATCTATTCACTAAAAAGAAAATCTCTAAAATATTATTTAAACTTGTCATGCGTTTTAAATTTTCATTATTATATAGATATGTATTTAAATTAAAATCTTTACAAGAAGCAGATCAAGCAAAAATGATTAAATATCAAAAGGCTTCATAATTTTAAATCAGCCCACTTCATCATACTCTTGAATGTATTTTGGTGGATTCATTAATCCAATAAATGTTTTAGCATTTACAAAAATAAGTTCATCTAATAATTGTCTTTGCAATATCATATCAACATCATTGAATGGCATACTCTCAATTAATTTATCTTTGTTCATTAAAACAAATGATAAATTTTTACATATGGAAGGAATCCAAGAAGAATAGATTTTAGTTGAACGAAAAATAGATTTCATTAATTTTATTTTTTCAATAAATAGTTCATTTTTCTTAATTGGGGAATCACCCATTTGTAAACACATTAGTCCATTTTTATTTAACAGAGATTTACAATCTAATAAAAGTTTTTTATTAAAATTAATTTTATTCTTTTCTTCTAATAATGGATCTTGTAAATTATAAAAAATAACATCGTATTTATTGTCATCTTGGCTAATAAATGAATTTACATCCTTATAAAATATTTTAACTTTACTATTTTTAAAAGAACCTTTATTTATTTCTGGTAAATATTTTGAGCAAGAATCCACTATTAATTTATCTCTTTCAACAATATTAATTTTTTTAACCGATTTCCACTTTAAAACTTCACGAGCAATAGCTCCTTCACCTGCGCCAAGAATTAAAATAGATTCAGGTTCTTTAAAATGAATAAAAGGAATATGCACAAAAGGCTCAAAATACATATGCTCATCAAAAGTAGTAGGCTGTAATTTATTATTTAAAATAAGAGCTTTACTTTTATTTTCCAACTCAACAATACAAATATCTTGATAATCACTTGTCTGCTGGGTGATAATTTTAGAAATGAGATATTGGTACGTTTCACCAGCCGATAAATGCTCCGTTAACCAAATATTTGAACTTTTTTGCTCAAGAGGCATTAAAATACCCTCCATAAGGCTTATCGTTACAAATATAAAAGCTCTTCAGTAAAAATTTCCCTATTCATTGAAACCAACATAAGATAAAAATTTCCCTACTAAGAGATATCAAGTTGCTCTCTTTTTGGTTTTTTGTTCAGGATATCTTTTGTAAAGCATTTTATGCCTATTTTTGGAGTTTTTTATGTCAAGCGCCCCTTATTTAAATACCCATAATATTTCAACTAGTTACGGTTCAACCAAATTATTTGAAAACCTTTCCTTTACGATTCATCCTGGGGAAAGATGGGGTATTGTTGGGCCAAATGGTGCAGGAAAGTCTACCTTATTTCGATTGATTGAAGGAACTCAAAATACGGATTCTGGTTCTATCTCAATTCGCAATGGACTTCGTATCGCTATATTAACTCAAAAGTATCAATTTGATGCTGAAAAAACAGTGGAAGAAATTTTAAGAGAATCTCTACCAAGTGAATATGATACCGATTTACAAATAAAACTCCTTGAAGATGAAATTCATGATCATTCGCATCTTGCAGAGAAAAACCCGAATATTGCTTTAGATGAAAAATGGAATGAAAAACTCTCTATTTTACAAGATAAATTAATTCATATTTCTGGAGCTGGCACAGAAAACATCATTCAAAGTGCAATTAAAGCTGGAAAATTATCTGAAATTTCTCAAAATAAATTTGTTAACTTATCTGGTGGACAGCAAAAAAGAGTCCAAATTATTACCGCTCTTTTAAAAAATCCTCAATTGATATTATTAGATGAGCCTACAAATCATTTAGATGTTCAGACTGTAGATTGGCTAGAAGAATTATTATTAGAAGTGGTTGAACAGGGAGCTAGTTTATTTGGATTTAAAAATAAAAATGAAACTAGTGAACCAATTGCTTTTGCCATAATATCACACGATCGTGCTTTACTTGATACTTTAGTAAATAAAATATTAGAAATTGAAGCAGGAGAAGCAAAACAATATGAAGGAAACTACGAAGCCTATAGCCAAGCAAAATTAGAAGCCAATTTAGTAGAAGAAAAAACAAGATCCAAAATGGCAAATTTAATGAGAAGAGAACTTGCGTGGTTAAGAACAGGGGCAAAAGCAAGAACAACTAAACAAAAATCCAGAATTGACAGAGCCCTCGCCCTAGATAAAAACTTAAGTGCAAAAGAGCAAAAAGCCTCACTTATTAAAAATGCTGAAATCAGTTTTAATGCACAAATGACTGATGAACAAAGAAATAACGAAGATACCATTATGCCTGTGTTGCGAAATTTAGGTGAACAAGAACTTATTCACTTAGCAAAAGTAACAATCAAACACCCAGCAGCACAAGATAAAGAATCTCATTATATTTTTGAAAATTTAAATTTAATTGTGAAACCTAAAATGAGAATTGCATTATTAGGACCTAACGGTTGTGGAAAATCAACATTAATGAAAATGATTGCCAACTCAGAACAACCCTTTAAAGGTGAAATTAAATATCATGATTTAGTTCAAATTTCTCATTTTGATCAACAAAGACAAAAATTAGATTATAATGCTACCGTTAGAACAAGCATTGCTCCTGAAGGGGAATATGTTCATTTTGGAGGTAAATATATTCATATTATGAGCTATCTAGATCGCTTTCTATTTTATAAATTTGATGCAAATAGAAAAGTTTCGGAACTTTCCGGAGGAGAACAAGCTCGTTTATTAATTGCAAAACTCATGCTAGAGCAAGGCAACTTACTTATATTAGATGAACCTACGAATGATTTAGATATTCCTACATTGCAGGTATTAGAAAGAAATTTATCTGATTTTCAGGGTGGAGTGCTATTTACAAGCCATGATCGCTATTTTGTTCAAAGAGTTGCTACAGGACTATTAACATATATTGGCGAGAAACAAACAAATAACGCTAGAGTTGGACAATGGCTTATGCTACCCGATCTCGATCAAGCATTAAACGAGATGGAAAAATTTAAAGAAAATGAAATTCCTAAAAAGGAACAAATTAAAAATTCGAATGAAATAGAAAACGAATCAAATAAAGCAACAAAAAAAGTAAAATTAAGCTTTAAAGAACAAAAAGAACTTGAAAATTTAGAAACAAAAATTTCAAAACTAGAAGAAATTATTCCAAATTTAACGGCAAAATTAGATGAATTATATGCTTCTGGAAAAAATTTATCAAATACCAACGAATTAACTAAAGAAATTGCCGAAAAGCAAAAAGAATTAGATTTGAGCTATGAAAAATGGGAAGAATTATCTTCAAAAAATTCCTAAAAATCTAAATGCATTTTCATTAGATGATTTTATTAACTCTATATCCGTTTTATTTAAATGAGCAGCTAATATTTTACTGATTTCTATTAAGTTTGCAGGTTCATTTTCTGTTAATTTACCTACCCCAGGAATTTCAGGCGGCAAATCAGGAGAATCTGTTTCCAACATTCTGAATAAAGGATCACACTTTAAAAAAGCATCTCTATTTTTAGTTGCTTTTTGCCAAGTGGGAACAGCACCAAAGGAACAATAAATGGAGAGTTTTGATAATATTTTTAACTCTTCTGCGGGACCACTATAACAATGGATCATCATATTATTTACACCTTGGTTTTTTGCCCATTTAATTTTTTGAATACACAAATTCCAAGGTGCTCTCAAATGCAAGATTACTGGTAATTTATAATTTATAGCCGCTTGAATACAATTTTCAAAAGCAATATTTTGAATTTCTATTAAATTCTGTTTCGTTAATGAATTACAGTTTTTATGTTTTAAAATATCATTTGATAAATCAAATCCTGTTTCGCCTATGGCCCATATTTTATTTTTATTATTTAATAATATTTGATTAAATTCAGATAAATCATTGGATATTTTTTCATTATTTAGTTTCCCATTTTCTAATATCCACTTTTCATGAACATACATAGGATGAAGTCCATGACTCAAAAAACAAGAAAACTTATTTAAATCAAAAGAATTTTTTATATCCATTTCTTTGGATAAAAAACATAAAATAGAATTTAAATTAGGGTCCATTGAAAAAGAAAGATTTTCTAAGGTATCTTCATTCCAAACACCAGCAACTATTCCTGTTACTACATTTTTTTTAATTGCTTTTTCTAAAGTAAGTTTTAAAGAATTTAAGTAATTTAAATGAAAGTGTGAATCTAGAACTAAAATATTAGGATTTAAACAGAAGAAACCTTCCCACGAAGAAATACATCTACCTCCTCGATATAAATATCTTTAGGTAAGTTTAGAATAACTTTACACTCTTCGTTTGAAATATCAAAGAGTTTTCCAGAAGCACTATCAAGAAAATGGTAGTGATCACCTACATTCGTATCATAAACAACTTTGCCTGTATGTGGCAATTTAAGTTCTTTTAACATGCCTGCCTGAACAAGAACATCAAGAGTATTATACACAGTTGCTCTACTTAATTTTGGAAAGTTAGCATCGGTCCAGTTTTTAATATCTTCTGCTGTTGGATGGTCAGCTTCACAAAGAACAAATTTACAAATTGCAATTCTTTGTGCTGTCGCAGCTACTCCTGATTTTTTAAGTCTTTCTTCAATTTCAGGAACAGTTAAGCAATGTGCTTTTTCTTTGTTTATCTTTAAAATCATATAAATACCCTCGAACATTATGGTATAGAGATATAAATCAAATAGCAAGAATTTTTTAGACTAATTCTAAAGTAATATTAATTATTAGATATTTTTATACTATTACAAAATAACACTGATTATTATCATAAATGTAATAAAAATAAGCGTTTACAATAGGTTCTTTTTTCTTGTAAATTTAAGATTTTTATTTCGTAATGAGACATCACATGGCCTTGGTAAATGCCAGTTCTTCCAAACAGAGATCATACGAGAAATAAAAATAAATAAAATAACAATAAGATCAAGCGCTAGTGTAGGTAGATAATCTTTTAACAGGAAATATAATATTCCTCCAATTACAGCAAAAGCTCCGTAAATTTCTTTTTGAAAGAGATATGGAACTCGATTCACAATGACATCACGAATAACTCCACCGAAACAAGCTGTTATTACACCCATCATGATACATTGATAATTTAACAATCCAGATTCCAAGGCAACTTTTATTCCTGCAACAGTAAAAAATGCCAAGCCTAAAGCATCGAATACAATTACAACTTTATCAAAGTAACGATTTTGTTTCTTAACTGCAAATACTAAAAATGTAGCGAACAATGCAATAACCCAATAAGCTGGGGTATTAAAAACAGTAGGTGGTGTTTTTCCTAAAATAAGATCTCTTAAAAACCCCCCACCAAACCCTGCTATAACAGTCATAACAAATATTCCAAAAAGATCCATTTTTCTTGCAGCTGCTATTGAAGCACCACTAATGCAAAAAGCAAAAGACCCTGAAAAATCTATAACATTAAATATCATAAAAGAAACCTTTGAAAATTAAATAATTGTTATTTCTTGTTATCCGTTTTTTGATGATCATTAACTGTTACATTAATTTGTTCATTTGGAATAATAATTCCTTTTTTAACTAAACTATATGTAAGTATAGAATGTTGCATCAAAAATAATGAGATTAAATAAGCTGCTACACACCCAGTTAATACAGGTATTGCCGCCCAAAACTGATGGGTTGCTTCAAGAGTAATAAAAACGGAAGCTAAAAAAGCTCTTGTTACTCCTGCAAACAAAGAAGCCATGCCCACCATTGCAGCAATTTTTGGGTCTAATTGTATAAAAGGAAATAGATAAGAAATCAATCCAGATAAAGTAACACCCAAACATCCTCCTATCATAAATAGAGGCGCTAAAGTTCCCGCTGTTGTTCTACTACTAACGCCAATTAACCAAGCTAAAAATTTTAAAATAAATAAAGAAGCTGCAAAATGCCCAATTACATTTCCGTTTAAAATAGAAGATATAGTTTCGTAGCCTGCTCCTAATACTTTTGGTTCTATAACTCCAATTGCCCCTACCCCGATTCCACCTAAAGCAGGCCACCACATCCAATGAATTGGTAATTTTTCAAATATAGACTCACAATAATGAACTGAATGCGTCATTCCTACAGAAATAACTCCTATAAAAATCCCAATAACAAAGTAACATATAATATCCATTGAAGCCGTAGGTAAGGAAACAAGGCTCATAGTAAATGCAAGATTATCTCCTACGAATTTCATTCGAATAAATTCTGCAGCAATCACAGATAAAGCAGCGGGAACTAAAGAACGGGGTTTAAATTCAAATAGCATAAGTTCAATTGCTAAAAAAATTCCACCAAAAGGGCTTCCAAAAGCAGCTGAAACAGCACCAGCAACTCCAGATGCTAGAAGAATTTTTCTTTCTTCAGAAGACATTTTAATCAATTGTCCAAAAGCGGAACCTAAAGTCGCACCTGTTGCGATAATAGGTCCTTCTTCACCAAAAGGACCTCCTGTTCCAACAGAAATCGCGGCCGAAGCTGGTTTCAAAAAAAGCATTCTTTTTTGAATTAAACTTTCATTTATTAATATTTTCTCCATTGTTTCAGGAATACCATGACCATAAACAGATGGATTAATAAAACGTGCGATCAATCCAACAATTAAGCCGCCTATAATTGGAATAAAAAAAGCATAATATCCAAGATGATTATTTTCAGGTAAGGCTAATTCAAACGAAAATTTTCCAAAATAAAAAAAGTTTGTAACAAAATTTATAATTAATTTTAAAGCTTGTGCCAGATAGCCTACTGAAATTCCAATAATTATACTTAACAAACAAATTAAAATATCACGTTTATTAAAAATGGATTTTTTAGAATGGAAAGTATTTTCTTTTAAAAACTGCATTTTCTCAAAATAATTCATTTTATAACCTTGAACTTAGGTAAAAGATAATGCATATCAAAATGCCCTAGTACTCTTAATAAATAAAAAAAGCAAATTAAGTTGATTGCAAAATAGAGTCACTGGGTCTAGATTCAAAATCTTGTTAAATTTTGAATTTTTGGAATTTATTTATGCCTAAAAATAACTTTATGAATAATTTCATGCTCCCTCCTAATTTAATGAATACAAGTAAAGATAATGTTCCAAACATTACCTTTGGTGGTGTTTCATTACCTGAAAAAACAATTTATATAGACTTTGCATCAAGCACACCTTTAGACATTCGTGTTTTTCAAGAAATGTCTCCATGGATGCTTGGCTATTTTGCCAATGCTGCCAATCGAACCCACCCAATGGGGGAATTAACCGAATATGCAATTGGTGTAGCAAGAACGAATATCGCTTCCTTATTTAATGTAACATTTGATGAGATTATTTTCACATCAAGTGCAACGGAAAGCAACAACTTATTATTAAGAGGCCTAGTCGAAAATCCTCACAGAAAAAGAAATAAAATTGTATATTGCGCGACTGAACATTCCAGCATAGTAGCTACTGCTATTTCTTTATTTGAAAGTTATTCAAAAACTCTAGGAATCCAAATAGAAGAACTCCCCGTTGATCAAAATGGCCAAATAATAATGAAAGAAGCAGAGCGTATTATTAATAATGATACCATTTGCGTTTGTGTCATGGATGTAAATAACGAAACAGGAATTTTTCAAACAAAAATGCATGAAATTAGAAATTTATGCACAAAAGCAGAAACAATTCTTCATGTTGATGCATCTCAAGGTTTTGCAAGAACTTCTACAATTGCAAATAATATTGATTTTGATACCGCAACAATATCTTCATCCAAAATTTATGGCCCTAAAGGGGCTGCTGCTTTAATTATTAAAAAAAGAAGGCCCAAAATAAGAATTGAAGCTCAACTTACAGGTGGAGGACACGAGTTTAATCTTCGATCAAGTACTCCAAATACAGCAGCAATTGTTGGTTTTGCCTTAGCTTGCACTTTACAAATTCAAGAATCTCAACAAAGAATAAAACATTATAAAAAAATGGAACAAGTTTTTTGTAATGAAATTCAAAAACATATCAAAACTTATTTTTATGGAAATGAATCGAACAAAGTACCTGGCATTGTTACTTTATATTTTTCTGGCGTTAACGCCATGAAACTTCTTGAAGAAAGCAAAACAATTTGCGCCAGTGTCGGCAGCGCTTGCAAAACACTTCAAGCAACAGCAAGCCATGTTCTAGTTGCTATGGGTGTCGATCTCGAACATACTTTATCTAGTTTCAGAGTCAGTTTTGGCCTTACAAACTCAGAAGATGAAGTTCGCGAAGCCGCGCGACATCTTGCAACAACAGCCATAAAACTTAGAGACAGTTCAGCAACACTTTTATAGGATTTTAAAAATGGACTTGAATGTGCTTATCGTTGGTGGGGGAATCCATGGAGTGGGTTTATTACATGATCTTGCTTCGCGAAAAGTTCCTGGTGTTCATTTGGTTGAAAAAAATAAAATTGCTTCTGGCACTTCAAGCCGAAGTACAAAATTAGTTCATGGTGGTCTTCGTTATCTTGAACATTTAAATCAATGGGGACTTGTCCATGAGGCTCTTCATGAAAGAGCTCTTTTATTAAAATTATTAAAAGGAATTGTTAAACCACTTCCTTTTGTACTTCCAAATTTTAAAGGCGATAAACGTCCTCCTTGGATGGTTCGTCTTGGTCTATTTTTTTACGATCTTCTCGCAGGTGACGGTGGACTTCCCTCGGCAAGTCGCATAAGCAAAGAAGATATTGCAAAGTTTGCTCCCTATTTAAATCAAAATAAAATAGAAAATGAAATGTTAAGTGCATTTTTATATTATGACGCTCAAATGCTGGACGATGTTATTGCAAATATTGCAGTAGAAGCAGCAGTTAAACTTGGGGCTACCTATAACGAAAACGCTAAAGTAACTGAAGTAACTCAAATTCAAAATGGATTTAAAGTAACTATAGAAAAAAATAATATAAAAGAAACTTTAACAACTAAATATATTGTAAATGCTGCTGGTGCCTGGTGTAATGAAAATTTACTTCATTGGGGAATACCGCCTAAAATTAGCTGTTTATTAAATTTAGGGACTCATATTGTTTTTAATCCCGAAACCGTGCCCAATGGAGATGCCACAAACTCCGCTGCAACATTAATTCAAGAATTAGATGGAAGAATTGTTTTTTTTATTCCTTGGTACGGAAAATGGTTATATGGAACGACTGAGTCCATTTTATCAAATGAACCATCCCATATTCGCTATCCTGAAAGTGATAAAGAATATTTAATGGCTACGGCATCTGAAACGTTAAATTTAGTAAATGCAGAAAAAAATATTTCTGAAATATTTTGTGGCGTCCGTTGTATGCCGTTAAATCAAAAAATAAAAGTAACAAAAATAGAAGATAGCTGGGTGTCTGATCCGTATCACTCTCCGTTTTATTTAAAAAAGTTAGACAAAAGTATTTCTGGTCTTTCAAGAGAAACTGTTATCGATGAAACTATACCAGGTTTAATTTCAATTTATGGTGGTAAATACACAACTTACCGAGCAATTGGTGAAAAAATGGGTGCGTTACTTTCTCGAAAAATGAAAATTGGGGCATCGTCAGGAACTCATCTTTCTGAAAATTGGTTTTTAGAAGAACTTCGTCAAGAAAAGCCACATATTTTTCAAAGTTCAATTGATCTTAGGCAAAATTAACCTAGGATCAAAACCTTACCAATAACATAAATAATTCCCACTAGACTTCCCTTCGCATCTCGTTTTTTGCTATAATAAAATTGTATCATTTTTTTATTTCAAATTTGGGGTAACAATGCCTAAAAACAAAAAAATAAATCATTCTAATTCAAATAGTAAATTAAAAGAAATCCTTACTTTTTTAAAATTTCATCTTTTTTTACAAGTTGTCATTGCCGTTGTTTTAGGTATCCTTGTCGGGATTTTTTTTCCTAAATTTGGTGAAGAGCTTCGCATCATTGCATCTATTTTTATACGATTTATTAAAATGGTCATTTCTCCTGTCGTTTTTGTTTCTATTATTTTAGGAGTTTGTTCTCACAGTAAACATGGAGGGGTTGGAAAACTCGCTTTTAAAACCATTGTTTATTTTGAAATTATGTCTATTATTGCTGTCATAATCACTTTTGGTTTTATGCTTTTTTTTCAACCTGGAGCTGGATTTAATATTTCTTCTTTTCAAGGAGTAGATATTTCTAAATTTAAACCAAAAGGTGACAGTAAAGGTGGATTTACAGAATTTATCACACACATGGTTCCTGAGAATGTTTTTGCTACCTTAGCTGGAGATAATCTTTTAGCAGTCATTGTTTTAGCCGTAATTTTCTCTATAGCTATCATTCAAATAAAAAATAACGATAAAATACTTGAATTTCTACAAATGACAAATGATATCTTTTTTAAAATGATTGGTATTATTTCAAGAGTATCCCCGTTGGCAGCATTTGGCGCGATAGCAGCCACAGTCGGTCAACAAGGAATTGGAGCTTTAACCATGCTCGCCTATTTCATTTTAGTATTAGGAATTAGCATGGTTACTTTTTGGATTTTACTTTATTTTGTTGGAAGACTTTATGGATTCGATGCAATTAAATTAATGAGACATATTAAAGAAGAAATGTCTATTGCTTTTGGTACCTCATCCTCTGAATCTGTTTTTCCTCAATTGTTAAATAAACTAGAAACGTTTGGTTGTTCTAAAAAAGTGGTGAGCTTTGTCCTTCCAACTGGATACGCTTTTAATTTAGATGGAACCGCTATTTACGTAACAGCAGGTGCTGTTTTTATTCAACAGGCTTATAATATTCCTTTTACGATGCATGAATTCTTTTTACTTTTATTTACTATTTTAATTGTTTCAAAAGGAGCTGCAGGAATTACGGGAGCAGGTTTTGTAACTTTATCAGCAATTTTAGCTGCTATGCCTGGTCATATCATTCCAATTGAAGGTCTTGCATTATTATTAGGTATCGACAGATTCATGTCGGATGCACGGGTTGTAACAAATATAATTGGAAATACAATTGGTACTGTTATGATAGCAAAGTCAGAAGGTGAATTTACTCCAAAACCTGAAGCAAATACCTAAGTTTAAAATAAAACTGTCAAAATCATAAATTCACAAAACAGAAATTCAAATAAAAATCGTTTATCCTGAATTATATTTTAATTTTAGAGAAATAATTTAGGAGCTTTTATGAAAAAAATAAAAGATGGGATTAAAATTAAAAAAAAAATCATCTTATTTTCTTCAATTGCTTTATTTTTAATCTTATCTTTGTCAATCGTATCTAAATTTGTTCTTGAAGATTTTATTGATTATCAATCCAATTTTAGCAAAGTCATAAATATTTCTGGTAGACAAAGAATGTTAAGCCAAAGAATTATGTTGCTTATTCAAACATTAAATGGTCAAAAAGCAATAGATAATTCAAACTTAATTAAAAATGACTTAATAAATTCTATTCAATTAATGAGAAAATCTAATGAAACTTTAATGAACGGAAATAGAGTTGAAAAAATTGAAAAAATTACAAATAATGAACTTGATCGAATATATCTTGGAAAAACAAATTTATATCAACGGGTTAATGATTTTACTTTATTAGCCGAAATAAGTACCAACAAAAATGATTTTAATGACTTTTTAAAAGAATATAATATTTATAAAATAAATAGTTTATTATTAGATCTTGATAAAGCAGTAAATTTATACGCTTACGAATGTGAATTGCAATCTAAAAGAATTATTGCTGTTACCTATATCATTTTATTTTCTTTCCTTTTTCTCTTAGCATTGATTCATTTATTTTTATTTAAACCATTAAGTCGATCCATCTCACTCCAATTTTTAGAACATGAAGATAAACTTTATCATTTGATGAATGAAAAACATATTTTAGATATTGAAGTAAGATCTGCACAACGAGCATTAGGAAATCTTGTGCCAAGAGTAGAATTCATTGATAAATTTAATACAGAAAAAATTAAACTTGCATCCTATTATCAAAGTGCAATTGACAAAGGTGGAGATTGGTGGGGCATTTATGAATTTGATAAAACAAAAGTAGTTCTCATTGGTGATGTAACAGGTCATGAAGCAGGAAGTTCAATTATAGCAGCTGCTGTTTCAAGATATTTTGAAGAGCTATCAAATGAAAAATCTATTGAAAAGCATGATTTTCTTCAAATATTTAAACATTTAAATGACTTTATCCAAAAAATAGGGACAACAAATCACATGGAAATGTCAATGTCCCTTCTCATTTTTAATGAAAATTTGGATCGAGTTAAATTTATTAATGCAGCACATTCTTATCCATATTTAATTAACTATAAAGAGGCTGGAGATACTAAGATATCTAGATTTAAATCGAAAGGCCATACTTTAGGAATAAAACATAATCACTTTTCAAATAATGAGCATGAAGAGGAAATTAAAATAATGGAGTATGAACTCAAAGAAGACTCGTTAATCTGTTTATTTAGTTCAGGTCTCACCTCAAATACCGACAAATCAGATAAAGATTTTGGTGAAAAAAATTTAAAGAAATTTTTTGAAAAAAATAATTTCAAAAATACTGAATTATTAACAATAGTAGATAAATTAATAGATGAAGCCTATAGCTTTTACGAAGAACAACCTATCAAAGATGACATCACATTTATATTAATTAAAAGAAATTAACAATTATAACAATTTATAATTATCTATAAAATTTAAATTTTTGTTGCAATTTGTAAAATTTATAGTAAATAAAAAACTCAATTTAATATTATAGATTTTTTTATCAATAAATTAAATTAGTTTATTTATTTTATATATTAAAGGAGTAAAATGAAATTTAACAAACATGCATTTAGACATGATGTTACAAAGTTTCCAATGATTATAATTATAGCAACATCATTTTATGGTTGTAAAAAAGACGAAGAAAATAAAAATATAGAAGACTATCAAAATATATCTTCTTATTTTTCTTCCTGCACTCAAGACTCACCAGAATATAATGAAATTAAAAAAAACTTGAGTGAAAATGATCAAAATCAATTTTTTAAAAAGTTAAAATACATAAATTCAGTTGCTTTTAATGAACTTCATCTTCAACATAAATCCGTCTCAGAAATGATTGATTTTTTAAATAACATTGAAAATACAAATGGAAAAAATGAATTTATTAAGAAAAAAATTGACTATTTTAAAGAAGATCTTAAAAGCATTTCTAAAGAAATAATTAAATTAAAAAACTCAAATAACTTAATTAAATTTAAATTAACAAATAAAAATTTTAAACCAATCTATGATACCGTAGATATAAATAAAAGAACAATTAACTTACTTGATACAAATACAAATGAAGTAACAATTCACAATCTCTCCGATTCAGAACTTGATTATGTAAGTAATTATAAAAAAATAATAAATAATCATTATAAAACAGAATTTAATACAACAAGTTTTTCAAGTATACAAAAATATACTTTTAAAGGGATAGAAAAATTTGCTAGTGTTGCCAATAAATACAATGTAATAATGAATATTATAACTACGCCAAATGCAATAAATGGCATATATGATTCATTTAAAAATGGACAAATAAAGGATGGTATTCTTTATACCTCACACTTCATTGCAAATAATGCAGATTTATCTTTAGATTTATATAAGTCTGTCAAAGGGGCTGCTTATTGGAATGGACACCAAAACGCTTTTAAAGGAATCACAAAATTACAAGTAGCAATAAATTTTGCTTCTGCTGGTATTGAAATTTATCAAGCGGTTGAGTTATTTAATGCTGCTAAAATTGAAACCGATCCATTTAAAAAACAAGATTATTTGGTGAATGCAAGCTTGACGACAGCGAGCGCTGTTACTTCAGTTGGAACTGCTTTATTATTACCACTTTCAGCAAAAGCGGGTCCAATAGGTGCGGCCATAGGATTTACAATTATGTTTTCACAAGGAACATACAATGCTGTGAGAACTGCCGATGAATTAAGACGACTAGGTTTTAAAGAAAGTGATGTAATTAATTATTCAATTGGAAAATTTTTTGGACAATACGATGAACATAACGATCCTCAATTCATAGCAAAAAATGAAGCTTTCCGAATAGAAAATAACTATTTAAGTAAAGTGCTTGAAGACAATAACAACGCTTTCCTAACCGAATTAAATAATCAAGAAAAAACGGAATTATTCTTTTATAAGAAAATCATACATCCGAAAATTCATTATTATATTCCATTTACTAATGAAGTTCAAAAAATGAACTCAGCCATTGGGGGTAAACATAGACAGTCTGTAACGACAACTACATTAGGAAAAGAAATAGAAGGCGAAAGGCATATATGTTTAACTAATAATTCTTATTATTTTGCTGATAACAAAAATTTAGTTAATAATGAAATTCAACAAATAAAAAATAAACACAATCAAAGTATACAAACTTATTATTCTATTTTAGAAAAAAAACAAACAGGTATTCCAGTAAATGTACCTGAAAATGTAAATAGAATATACAGTAAAATTACTTATAAAAATAAAACCTATCCTTGCCCTTCTATTGCTAATGATTCACCAATGATCGAAAAAATTACTAAAATAGATCACAACAATATTATTGAATCAAAAAAAGCAAATTTGTATTTATTGGGTTTTGCTGATCAAGGTAAACATGGAAATATGATTAGCTCTATTATTGCTGAGCAAAACAGTATTAATTTATTTACTATTCATCCCTCTACATTTATGCTGCATATCATTGGCGGCGTAAAAGAAGATATTTTTGAATTTTATGATATTATTCAAAGTCAACAAATAGATAAAGGGTATATTGATGGTTCAAATGGAATAGATACAGTAAGTTTTGTTGGTATTAAAGATAAAAATTTAATCATTTCACTTGATCAAAATTTAAATATTGCGACAAATTTTCCGACTCTAAAAAACATAGAAAATGTAAATGGTTCATTTAATAATGATATAATACATGGAAATAATGAAAATAATAGTCTATTTGGTAACGAAGGAGATGATACTTTATTTGGATATGATGGTAATGATGTTCTTTATCCAGGAAAAGGAAAAGATAAGTTAATAGGAGGTTCTAAAAATGATACCTATATTATTTTAAAGAAAGACCTTATTATCGATGAAAAAACAAACTTAATAGATAGCTCTAAAATTATTGATAATTACGATGAGTCATTTAAGAAAAATTCTCAGGATAATTATGATGCTATTATGACAGATTTAGAAAATATTGTAACCAGAAAAAATGGTGAAGATCTCTTAATTGGATTTTATGAAAATTCACTATTTAATCCTGCAATTAAAGTTAAAGATTATTTTAAAAATGAAAAATACCAACATCTATATATTTCAGACTTAAAAGGAAATATTTTATCTTCTAAAAATGGAAATTTATTTGAAGTATTTGAAAATGATAAATTCATATCACCTGAAGTAAATATTGACACATTAAAAATGAAATCAGAACATTCAACAATTGATATGAATTTATTATTTAATGATGCCAATGAAAAACCAAAAATCTTATTAGCCTTTAGTGGTTTGGATTTTGGGAATATTGATTTAAGTGGATTACAAAATATGGATTTTGGGAATATTGATTTAAGTGGATTACAAAATTTGGATTCTGGTAAGGATAAAGTTTATTTAAAATATGAGGAAAATTCAAAACCTAAAAATAACAATTTGAAAGACTCAATACAAAAAGAAAAGCCCAAAAAAAGCGCGTATAAATTTAAAAATATAATAGGTACTTCTGGTAATGAAAATATTATTGGAAATAAAAATAATAATATTTTACATGGAGAAGGAGGTTTTGATAATATTAATGGAAATGAAGGAGATGACACTATTTCAATAATATTAGATAAACCATTTAATATAAATATAAAAAACGATTTATTAAAGAGTTTATTCACCAATAATGAGAATTTATTCTATTCCAAGTTAACAGGTGGGGAAGGACACGATAATTACTTAATAAACACAAATAACAAAAAAGATAAAGATGAAGTATTTTTTACTTTAATTGAAAACTCTAGCAATATAAACAAAATTGATAATTTATTTTTTAATGATTTTGAAAATAGAATTTCAAATATTTATTTTTCTAGTTTTACAGATTCCGCTAATAATAATAAACACTTAAAAATTAGATTTGTAGAATCAATTTTGAATAGAGAATACATAGTAATAATAAAGGATTGGTTTTCATCGATTGATAAAAGACATTTACAAATCCAAGTTGGCGATCAAATTACAATTCCAAACACTATCTTAGATCAAATTACAAATTATTTGGTTAATGAAAACAATTCTCAAGATAATTTACTAGATATTATTAGAAATTATTTCACAGAAAAAACAATTGATAAGAATTATTTTACAATTAATTTAAAAAATAATAGCAATAATTTTTTAAATAATTCATTTAATATAATTCCTTCATTCAACCAATTTAATTCTATAAATTTTGAATCATTAAACAATATTAATGGTCAAGAAGTTTTAAAAATATCAAGAATAGATAATGATATTATCCTTCAATTCAATGAAGACAATAAAAATTCAAATCAAATTTATATATTTGTAAAAAATTATTATTTAAATAACAATCTAATAAAACACAATACTAATATTAATGTAAATAACAATAATTATATTAACAGTAAAAGTTTTATAGAAATAGCATCAGATCTTGAAGATGGATCTGTTTTTGAAATTAAAAAATAACATATCAGAAACAGATAATTAAAATATTATGGAGATAAAATGAAATTGAATAATAAAACTAGTTTCGTAAAAAATCTTTTAAAAATTTCAACATTAGCAACCTTATGCTATTTTCAAAGCTTAAACGCAGCTATAACTTGTTCACCAGAACGATATAAAAAAGTATCAGGTTTCGATTTAGAAACTACAATTACGGATTCAAGTGATAGTAGATTTAAAGTTTTTATAGATAAAAAATATTATTTATCTATATTAATTAATGATAATAAATTATTTAGTTTATATAACCCAATATCAAAATCAAATAAGTATAAATTAAAAATGTTTGATAAGATTGAAAAATCATCAAATTTAACTGATGAGAAAAAAACTGAAGCAATTATAAATAGTATCCAAAAGTACGAAAAAAATAATTTATCTCAAAATATAAAAGCCTCCCCTGAAGTAATTGAAAAAATAAAACAATATACCTCTTATGATATCAAAACGAGATACGAGTATTTAGACAAAAAAACTTTTTCTTATGGTGAATTTCATCCCGATGATAGTCGACACAAAAGTAAAAAATTATTATCTATTAGCGGAGAAGAGTTTCACTTTAATAAGCCAACAGAAGATTATATAAAACAATTACTTGATTTAAAAGATCCAGAAATTTCTGATAAAATTGAAATATTAAAACTTTTAAAAGATGAAAACTTTATTTTAGTAAATAATAATTCATTGTATAAAAGTAACTCTGAAAAAACTTTACATCTTCCACCACAACAAATTAATTTTGATGAATCTTCCTTATCTATAAATGAATTTAATAAAATCTTAAAATCAAATGATTTTGCAGAATATAAAAATTTTATAAATGACAGTTCTATAAGTGACAAAGATTTAGTGCATGATTTATTTATAATATCTAAATTTGATGAAAATATAAAAGAATATAATAATAACAATGATTATTTACCAAATAATAGAAGTAGATATAATGATGCAGAATTTAAATTAATTAACGAATTCATTTCTTTATACGATAATAAATATATTCCTGGTAACCTAACCATTTACACATCAAAACCAGCATGTGTATCTTGCACAAATGGTTATGAAAGCTTTTTAGCTAAAACGGAAAATCAAATTAGATTGGAAATCATAACTATAAATGATTCATTATTTAATGAACTAAATGCAAAGACAAAATTTCCTGAAGATTTAAATAAGCGTCTCAAAAATTTAGGAATTATTAACAAAAATTAAAGTCTTAATTCAATTACCAAACCTTCAGATCCTTGTTTGATATCATAATCACAACCAGCAACATTTGCTAAATCAATCCAAGTAACAAAACTAATTAATGCAAATAAAGTGTTTGGACTATTTGGATCGAGGGCAATCATAGCCATACCTTTTTCAATACGCTCATTTACATCGAGCTGATTATTTTTTATCAATTCAAAAAACTCTTCTGGAAAAGCCATGCCTTCACATTCCCAACGAGTTGTAATTTTACCATCAAAACTTTTAGCAGAAAAAACTACTCCATTGCCTCTTCTTGCGAAATAAACGCAACTCCGCCAAGGACCAACAAGCAATCTACGTAACAAAGCTTCATTTGTATTAGCTTTTAAAGGTGTTACAATGGCATGCTCAATATTAATTCCTTTTCGACGCCAAGTGGTATCAAAAGTTTCTGCCACGTCCCTAAAAATTTGGGAAACATCCATATTTTGAGGAGGGGATTTTACAATAAGTTTTTCAATAATACCTTTTGGATCATTTGCTAAATAAATTTCAAATTCATTCAAGCTATCCAATACATCATTCCACCTTCTTTTTAATAAAGAATGAGGATCAGCTCCATTTAAATTTGAAAAAGCATCTTGGGGTCTATCTTGTTTTTGTTTTAAAAACGTTTTCTCCATGGCATAAGCTCTTACCTGTTGGATAAACTGGTAAAGAGCCATTTCAGGAGCTGGAATTCCTTTTCTAGGTTCTTCTACTTCTATTTGTCCACGAAGATATTTAAAAGCTAATGATATTTTATTCATTTCTTCATTGTTCTTAGATAACTTAGAACAAATAAATCCTATTTTATTAAAAATTAGAAAAACTGAAAATAAAAGAGAAAAAATAGCGAGTACAAGAAAAATTGTAAAACGATTTGAAGTGGATGATTCCAAAAAAAGAAGAGTAAAAAGAACACCAGAAAGAACTGAAAAAAACAAAACTAAAAAAATATGAGAAACGACCAAAAGCATTTGCCGCGTTTGGCTTGATTTTTCAACTTCTTCATTTGATGTTTTTTTGAAAGATTTACCTGAAGTATTTGTGTTCTGAAATTTTTTTTTCCGAACATACCAAGGCTCTAAATCATTTCGGTGCGACTGGATCATAGGTTCGTCCACTTTTTAAATAATAAGCTAAATAAAACAGAAATCATCTTATCAATTGTACCGTATACCTTACAAATAGGCAAAAAGATACAAAGTCAAGTTGTGAAGATTACAGGAGCATAGTCGATCACACGAATATCCTTCGATAATTTACCATTCCAGCTACTTAATTTTGCTTCTACCACAAGCTGAACTTCTATTCCTGTTTCTAAAAAACCTTCAAAGACATCGGCTAATCCAAAAGCAGTTAGCCAAGACTCTTTTCCTTGCTCTAAAAATAACACTTTTGCGTGATTTTGAGAAATATCTTTTCCCATTCTCTTTACATGAGCAACCGTCACAGGACCTACTAGCCATTTTGTACGCGGGTTTTCAATACCATAAGGTTCTAACTCTTCAAGCTTTGATAATAATGTTAAATCTAAAGACTCTAACGACAAAAGGCCATCAATATTTAATGGTGGCACCTTATCTTTACTTAAAATAAGCTCTTTAGCTTTATTTGCAAGATATTCTTTTAGCCAATCTAATTTTTCAGGAAGAATAGTGAGACCAACAGCATGATAATGTCCACCAAACGAAATAAATTGATCACGAACTTCATTTAAAACAGAAAATAAATTGAAGGAGTGGGTTGAACGTCCACTTCCTTTTAATTTTCCATCAATCGTTCCAAAAACAAGAACAGGACGATAAAATTTATCTAAAACTCGAGTCGCAACCAATCCAACAACACCAGGATGCCAGTCTTCTTTATGAAGCACCAAGGCATCAGGAATTTCGCTGCATGAATGGACTTGATCAAGAGCCTCTTGGGTAAATAATTTTTCTAACGTTTGTCTTTCCGCATTTTCTTGGTGCAAATGATGAGCCATTGAATAAGCCGCATCAGGATCATTTGTTGATAAAATTTCTACACTTCGTAAAGCATTGCCAAGCCTGCCAGCTGCATTTAATCTTGGTCCAATTTTAAAACCAATATCGACGGAGTCAATTTTAGTGTTTTCTTTCCATCCTGCGCATTTTAATAATTCATGAATACCAATTCGTTTTCCATCTTTGATATTTTGACTTAAAACTTCAAGACCAATTTTACATAAAATATGATTCACACCTGTCAAAGGAGCCATATCAGCAATGGTTCCAATAGCAACAAAATCAAGATAATTTTTTAGATTAATATCGCAAATCTGTCCTTGTTCTCTTATTATAATACGAATTGCTATCATTAAATAAAAAGCAACTCCAACACCTGCAAGCATGCGATAAGGAAACAAACAATCATTTTGTTTGGGATTCAAAATAGCAAATGCATTTGGTAATAGAGGAGGAATATCATGATGATCTGTTATAATAATATCTAATCCAAGATTGTTACCTTCTTCACAAGCTTGGACAGCAGATATTCCATTATCGACAGTAATAACTACTTTTGTCCCATTTAATGCTAATTTTTTTAATCCGATTACATTTAAACCATAACCTTCTAAAATACGATCTGGAATATAAACATCAACAGGATAACCTAACTCGGCAAAAAAGTTAGATAACATAGCACAAGAGGTTGTCCCATCTACATCGTAGTCACCAAAAATAGTTATTTTTTCCGATTTTTGAATTGCACAGATAATTCGTTCTGCGGCTTTTCGAATGTCTTTGAAATTCCAAGGTTCTGGTAATAATGCAAGCAGTGATGAACCTTCTGTTGGCTCTTTTCCGTCTAATAAATAATTCTTTTTTTTATTAAAATAATTGTTTAATTGGCTTGAATTTTCAGCAATAATTTCTTTTAATTTCCAAACGTAACGGCTTGTAGAACACAAGTAATTATTTTTAAAATTACTTGTGCCTTTATTAAGAAAGGAAATATTATCTATTTCCATTTATTTTTTTTCCTGAGGAATCTTTTTTCTGACATTTATTGGTGGAGCAAAATCTTTAGGTTTTTCAACCACTGCTTTTTCAGCATTATCTTTTTGTTTCCAGCCCAGTTTATTAAAGTAACTATCCATCATTAATGTAAGAGGTGCCGCAACATAAATAGAGGAATAAGTACCGACAATAACACCGACCAACATCGTAATTGCAAAATCTTCAATAGATCCTCCACCCATAATAGAAAGAACTAAAAGAGCTAAAATACCAGTTGTTGATGTCAAGATTGTACGATTCATCGTTTGGCTTATACTACGATTCACAACTTCTATCATAGGCATTTTAGGTTGATACAAACGAGTTTCACGGATTCGATCATATACAATAACCGTATCATTAATAGAATAACCAACAATAGTTAAAAATGCGGCAATGGATGTTGTTGTAAACGGACGACCTAATAGAGTCATAAAGCCAAGCGCAATAATGACGTTATGAATTAAACAAAGTACAGCTCCAGGTGAAAAACGAGCATCAAAACGAAAGGCGATATAAATTAATATCCCAATACAAGAAAGTAACAAAGCCATATATCCTTTGTACTCATCTTCTTTTCCAACTTTACCAGAGATATTTGTTACTGAAGCAATTTGAATTTTTTCTGCACCAAATTGCGACTTTAAATTATTTACAAGTGTATCTGCACGAGTTGTCGTAGCATTTTCATCTTGTCCTTTTTCACGTTGAATACGAATGATATAAGCTTCTGTATTATCTTTACGTGAACCTAAATTTCCGTATGCAGTAACTTCTGCATGCGCAAAACCTTCTTTATTTACTGCTTCTTTAATTTGTTCTCTTGTTAATGATTTATTTAAAATATTAACCTGAATTTCCGCACCACCAAGGAAGTCAATACTATAATTTAATCCCTTAATGCCAATAATAAGAAGTGAAGCAACTACTAAAAGAATAGATATTCCAACAGTTACTTTTCTCCATTTCATAAAATCAAAATAATAATTGTGCGGGAAAACTTGAATATTTCCAATTTTAAAAGCCATAATCGTTTTCCTCTTTAGCCAAACCTTTTAATTTTTGTTCTTTCAACTAACCATTGTCCAATTACTTCTGTTACGTAGTATGAAGTAAACAAAGTACAAACGATACCGCAGAGTAAGGTAACAGCAAATCCCTTTACCGTTGGATTTCCATAAATCATAAGAACAATGCCTGCGACAGCAGAGGTAATATGCGCATCAATTAATGTTCTAAAACTTGTTGTATAGCCTTTATAAAAAGCCTGCTTTTGATTAAAACCGGATCGAATTTCTTCACGAATACGTTCATTAATGACAACATTTCCATCAACCGCAATTGCCATTGTTAAAACAATACCAGCAATGCCAGGAAGAGTTAGTGTAGCACCAAATAAAGCCATAAATGCTAAAATTAATAAAACATTAAATACCATTGCCACATTTGCAACAAGGCCAGATAAACCATAAATAAACAACATCACAACAACAACAAGGATTGCTGCAACTATTGTAGAAATCACACCAGCATGAATATTTTGTGCGCCTTCTGTAGGGCCTATTTGTCTTTCTTCAACAACTTTAACAGAAGCGGGCAAGGCACCTGCACGTAAAACTAAAGCGAGATCTTGAGCTTGTTTCATTTGCTCAGCCATATTAATCCCACTACCCATTGTAATAGAAGCATTTCCACCTGTAATAGGTGCTTTTACATAAGGAGCACTTTGAAGATTTCCATCTAAAATAATAGCGACTTCATGAGGAGCATTTTTAGAATCCGCTGCTTGAGTTGTAATTTCACCAAAAAGTTTTGCACCTTGTGGTTTAAACTTTAAAGAAACAGAATATTGTGGAATATAATTTTCTGCAGTTTGAACAGATTGTGCATCTTCAATTAAATCACCTGTTAATTTAGCATGTGATTCAACTAAATATGGAAAATTAGAAATAACTTTCCCTGCTTGTGCGCCTTGTCCATAAATTCTTTTTAAAATAATTGTCGCATTTTTTGGAAGTTTATTATTATCACGCAACCATTGAGATAAAGTTTCGATAGTTGTAGGTAAAGTATCTTCCTCAGAAATTTTTAAAGATTTTCTAGCTTCAGATAATAAGACAGGAAGCTGTTCTTGAGTAATGGAATTTAAAACCAATCTAAAATCAAGTTGCGCTGTGTTACCGAGAAGCTGTTTTGCTCTTTGCGTGTCTGACATTCCAGGTAATTCAACAACAATACGTGTATTTCCTGCCTGAAAAATATTTGGTTCTGAAACGCCAAATTGATCAATACGATTACGAATGGTATTAATTGCCTGTTGCATTAATTGTTTTTCAAAATCGGCAACATAAGTTTTATTTGCTCTAAAATAAAGAGTGTTACCTATTGTTTTTTCATATAAGAGTAACAGAGTTTGCTCATTAATTCTTTTTTGAAAAGCTTGTACTTGAGCTAAATTTTCTATTTCAACAGTAGCCGATAAATCTTCATTAACTTTAAAAGATCCTGTTTTAATTCCTTCATTTAAAATAGTTTCTTTTGCTCTTGTAATTGCACGAATAATGGAGTCTTGAACTGCTTTTTCAACTTCAACATTTAAAGTTAATGAAAGTCCGCCCTTTAAGTCGAGACCTAAATTCACTCGAGAAGAAGGAAGAATATTTTCAGCAATGCGTTCATGCCATTTTACTGGAACCCCATTCGCATCTCTTTGCCACTCTGATGGATTTCCAAAAAAAGTAGGTAGAGTATATAAAACTCCAAAAATAAGAGCACAAAGAATGATTATACTTTTTATCCACCAAACGGGTGGCATTGGCATTTTGTCTTGCATAAATTCACCTAATGGGTATCAATTTTAAAACCTATAAGACAAAACCGCCCGCCCTTAATTGAGCGGGCGGTTTTATCTTTACGTAAAAGAAGCAAAACCAATTTTACTTTGTAGCAGGAATAGAAGAGGAAGTATCTAGCCTTCCCGAAATGGAAGACTTCACAACACGAATGGTTGAATTGCCAACATTTAAGGAAACTATGTTTTCTTTTACTTCAGTAACTGTCCCAATAATGCCACCAGCCGTAATTACTTCAACACCTGGAGTTAAAGAATTTAAAAATTCTTTTTGCTCTTTTGCTCTTTTTGATTGTGGGCGAAAAACAAATAGCCACATAAAAAGAATAATTCCACCCATTAAAGCAAAATTAATCCAAGCTGGTGCTCCTTGTGGAGCTCCCGCAGCAGCAGCTCCCGCAGGAACTTGCTGTGGAGCTGCTTGAGCAAAAACTTGTGTAACAAAAAGAGAGGAAAGAACGATTTTACTTATATTTGAAAATACAGATTTTAATTTCATTGATCGAATCACTCCAATAAAAGCTAAAGAACAACACGATTAATCTAGTATCATCTTTGCGATAGTTTGCAACTGCATGTTTGTTGTCCCTTCGTAAATTTTGCCAATCTTCGCATCACGATAAAACTTTTCTGCGGGAAAATCTTTCACAAAACCATATCCGCCAAAAATTTCAAGAGCCGTACTTGCTACAAATTCAGCTACTTCACTGGTAAATCTCTTTGCCATTGCCGCTTCTTTTACAAAGTTCAAATTTGCATCCTTAAGTCGAGCTGCATTGTAAACCATAAGTTTAGATGCTTCAATACGTATTGCCATATCTGCAATTTGAAATTGAACGCCCTGAAATTGAGCAATTGGCTTTCCAAACTGTTCTCTCTGTTTTGCATAATTTACAGCAGCAGCAAGAGCTCCTTCTGCTAAACCCAACATTTGAGCCGCAATTCCGATACGCCCTTCATTTAAAGTTTCAATTGCAATTTTGTAACCTTTTCCAACTTCGCCAATTACGTTTTCTTTAGGTACTTTTACATTTTCAAAAATAACTTCACAAGTACTACTTGCTCTTATCCCAAGTTTACTTTCTTTACGGCCTAAAGAAACACCTCCTAATTCTTTATCTACAAAAAAAGCAGTTATTCCTTTATAGCCCAAATCGGGATTGATATTTGCAAAAACCAAAAATAAACTTGCTTCTTTTGCATTTGTTATAAATATTTTTTTTCCATTTAACTCATAGTGTGTTCCTTTATCAACAGCTGAAGTTTTTAATGCAAAAGCATCGGAACCACTATTTGCTTCAGTCAAACAATAACTACTAACTCTATTTTTAGCCATTTGAGGAAAGTATTTTGCTTTGATATTTTCTGGAGCCCATTTTATTAGTGCATTTGCGATTAACGTGTTTTGTACGTCAACAAATACACTTATACTAGGATCGACTTGTGCAAGAGCCTCTATAGCAAGTATTGCTTGGAAAAAAGAACCGCCTGAACCCCCGTATTTTTCAGGAACTTCAATTGCCATAAGTCCCATATCAAATATTTTAGAAATTAAAGAAGCATTTAGGGTTTCGGATTCATCCATTTGGGAAACAAGAGGAGCGATTTCCTTTTTAGCAAAATCTAAAACCGAGTTGTAAAATAAAGATTCATCATCTTTTAATAATGTTAAAGGATTTGAAATACTATATGGCATGAAGAGTGTCTCCTAAAAATAAATACGAAAAGCATTTCAGTTCATAACTTAAATACTTTTCAAATGCAAAATGTTCAAAACCAAGATACCTTCAATAATGTTCCTAATTTGATAATTATATAAATGATTTGTTAAAATGAGTAGGAAATTTTTTAATTATGGTAACTACAGAGTAGTTAAAAAAATGACTTTATTAAGAAAGTTTATTCAATTCCGATAGGTGACTAGTTTATTAGAAAGATCTGTAAACTGGAGTCCTTATTTTATGAGTTCAAGAAGTCTCGATTTTAAATTAAATGCATCTACGCTAACACTTTTAATTTTAATCATTGGTGTTTCTTTTTACTCTATGTTTATGATCAATAAAACTCACTTTTATGCTGAAGATACAGGAAAAAATTGGTTACCTAGTATTGTTTCTGTTGGTGAGTTAAATAGAGATCTAACTATGGCACCAAGAAGACTAATTACTTACACATTAGACTGGTTTTATGACCAACCTAAAGAAACAAAAACAAAAAGTGCTGAATCATTAAGTAACTATATTAAATCATTTGATGAACATTTAAAAGCTTATAGCCCACTTGTGAGTGGACCTGCAGAAAAAGTATTTTATGACAAATGTTTGGAAAATTGGAATATTCTTCAAGCTCAAATGAAAGAAGTTCAAACAATAGCAGAAAGTGGAAGTGGTTTAGCTGCATTTACTTTATATCGTGAAAAAACATTACCACTTGTATTAAAATTACGTGAGTCATTGATAGAACTAAGCGATTTTAATTACAATGGCGGCCTTGAATCTACTAAACAAGGTGCCTATTTAACTTATTTAACAAATATTACTATGACTATTACAATTTTAGTTTCAATCATTATTGGAATTTTAATTTTTAAAATAATTATTTCATCAACAAAATTAATTGAAAAAGCAATACATAATTTAAAGAAACAAAGTGTTGAAACAAATAAAATTGCAAATAATTTAAAAGCTAGTTCTAAACTATTAGCAAGTTCTGTATCAGAACAAGCATCTTCTATTCATGAAACAAGTGCTGCTATAAATGAAATTACAAGTATGGTGAACAGAACAGCTGAAAATGCTCGTGAATCTACTGATGTTGCAAAAAGTGCCTCAGAAAAATCTGAAATAGGTCAAAATACAATGAACAAGCTTGTAAAAGCAATGGAAACAATACAAGAATCCAATGTTCAGTTGCAAAATATCGCTGGTATTATTAATCAAATTAACACAAAAACAGCTGTGATTAATGATATTGTTTCAAAGACTGAATTATTGTCATTAAATGCATCTATTGAATCGGCACGGGCAGGAGAATATGGGAAAGGTTTTGCTGTCGTTGCAGAAGAAGTTGGAAATCTTGCAAAAATAAGTGGTAAATCTGCTAACGAAATTCAAGAATTAATTACCACAAGCCAAGAACAAGTAAACAAAATACTTGAGCTAACAAAAGAACGTGTAGAAGGTGGTAAAAAAGTAACAGCAGAAGCACAAGATTCATTCATAAAAATTTCAGAAGATATTATTAAAATGTCTGGAGTAATTCAACAAATTTTTGAAGCTACAAAGGAACAAGAAATTGGTGTTAGACAAATTTCAGCAGCTGTTTCATCTATTGATAAAGCAACACAAAACAGTCAAGCAGCTGTAAATTCTACAGCAGAGTCTTCCTCTAATTTAGTAGAGCAAAGTGATAAATTAGATAAAACAGCACATGATGTTAGTATATTGATTATGGGTTCAACTGAATAAGGCTTTATTTATGAAATCAAAAAGTCTCGCATTAAAATTAAACTTTTCCACTAGCATATTATTAATTTTAATTTTAATTGCCGGAATTTATGCGATTATTATGATCAATAAATCACAAGAATACGCACAAATAACTGGTACAAATTGGCTTCCAAGTGTAAAAGCAATTTCAAGAATGTCCGATAATTTTGGTAATATTTCAAGAAGACATGTTTTAATTATAGGTGATTATGCAACAAATAAATCCACAGAACAAATTGGCGAAGATAGAAATAAATTAAATGAATTCATTAAAGACTTCAATGAAAAGCTAGAAAGTTACAAAGGATTAGTTGCTAATAATGAAGAAAAAGCAATTTTAGAAGAACTTATTCAAAATTGGAAAGAAAATAATGAAAGCATTCAATCCGATTTAAAGATTGCTGAAACTAAAAATTCAAAAGAAGCTTATGAGCAATATATAAATAAGACATTACTTATTTTTTTAAAAGTAAATGATAGTCTTATAAAATTAAGTAAATTAAATTCACTCGGTGCTATTAATTCTACTAAAAATGGAGAATATTTTACAAGCTTAACAAATATAGTTATGATTTCTATTATTATTTTTTCTGTAATTTTATCTTTTATTATAATTCAAATTATCAGTAAAACCACCAAATCTATTAAAAAATCTGTATCTAATTTAAAAGAACAATCCGTGACTACACATGAAATTGCAACTAATTTAAAAAATGACTCCCAGACATTATCTAATTCAGTTTCAGAACAAGCAGCTTCTGTTCATGAAACCACAGCAGCAATAAATGAAATTACAAGTATGGTGAATAGAACAGCAGAAAATGCAAAAGAGTCGACTGAAGTCGCAAAAGGAGCGTCTGAAAAAGCAGAAGAAGGACAAGTTACTATGACAAAACTTGTTTCTGCAATGGAAACTATTCAAGAATCCAACTCACAACTTCAAAATATTGCAGTTATTATTAACCAAATTAATTCTAAAACGGCAGTTATTAATGACATTGTTTCTAAAACAGAACTTTTATCTTTAAATGCTTCTATTGAATCGGCGCGCGCGGGTGAATATGGAAAAGGATTTGCCGTCGTTGCCGAGGAAGTTGGAAATCTTGCTAAAATTAGCGGTAAATCGGCTAATGAAATTCAAGAATTAATTACTTCAAGCCAAGAACAAGTAAACACCATACTAGGACTCACGAAAGAAAGAGTAGATGAAGGAAAAAAGGTAACAGCCGAAGCTCAAGAGTCTTTTTTAAAAATATCGGAAGATATTTCAAATATGTCTTCGGTTATTTTACAAATTTCCGATGCTACAAGGGAACAGGAAATTGGTGTAAGGCAAATTGCAACGGCAATGACAAATATTGACAGAGCTACGCAAAACAGCCAAGCAGCAGTGAATACATCTTCTGAGTCTGCAAAAATACTTGTTAAAGAAAGTGATTTGCTAGACAAAACAACAAAAGATGTAGAAATTTTAATTACTGGAGTAGCTAAATAAACAACTACTTTAGTTAAGGAAAGTTTATGAAAAAAAAGAGCCTATCATTTAAATTAAATGTATCCATAATAATTTTACTTTCTTTAATTATTTTTTCAGGTCTTTATACAATTTACATGATAAATAAAACACAATCCTTTGCACAAGAAACGGGAAAAAGCTGGATGCCAAGCGTTTTATCCACAAGCAAAATGAGTGAAGGAGTTGGTAAATACGCAAGACGTATATTAGGATTATTATCAACTTCTCTAATTAACACAAATGAAGAAGAAAATAAAAAAGGCCTTGCCGAAGACATTAAAGCATTAGACAAATATGCGAAAAATATTGACGAATATATTGAAAATCATAAAAAACTTTTAAGTGGTCCTGAAGAAAAAGTTTTGTTAGATGATATCATTCAAAAATGGAAAACCTACGACAATGCAAGCCGTGAAGCCATTGAAATAAATAAAAAAGGACAAAAAGAAGAAGCCATAAAATTAATATTAACTAAAGCTAGAAAAGCAGCTGCAGAATTAGAAGAAGCTGTTCAAAAACTTGCGACATATAATTACAATAACGGGGTGGCTTCTACAGAAAAAGGCGCAAGTTTAACTAGTTTAACTGTAATGACAATGACGACTATTATTGCCGCTTCTATTTTAATAGCCTTATTTATTTTTAATTTAATTAGGAATACAACAAAGTCTCTTAATGCGGCTATTGATAATTTAAAAAATCAAAGTGTTTCTACAAATGAAATTGCAAATAGCTTAAAAAATGGATCGCATATTTTATCGGATTCGGTAACGGAACAAGCTGCTTCAATTCATGAAACAAGTGCCGCAATAAATGAAATTACTAGTATGGTAAATAGAACGGCAGAAAATGCAAAAGAATCGACAAATGTGGCGACAGGAGCATCTCAAAAAACAGAGTCTGGACAAAAGACAATGGAAAGACTCGTAAATGCGATGGAAACCATTCAAGAATCCAACAATCAACTTCAAAATATTGCTGAGATAATCAATCAAATTAATGCAAAAACAGCAGTTATTAATGACATTGTTTCAAAAACAGAGTTATTATCTTTAAATGCATCAATTGAATCGGCCAGAGCAGGTGAATACGGAAAAGGATTTGCTGTGGTTGCAGAAGAAGTAGGAAATTTGGCCAAAATTAGTGGTAAATCGGCACAAGAAATACAAGCACTCATTACTTCAAGCCAAGAACAAGTTAACAAAATTTTAGGCTTGACAAAAGAGCGTGTAGACGAAGGGAAAAAAGTAACAGCGGAAGCACAGGAATCTTTCCATCAAATTTCTGAAGATATTTCAACTATGGCAAGTGTTATCCAACAAATATCGGATGCTACCCGTGAACAAGAAATTGGCGTTAGGCAAATATCATCTGCAATGTCCAATATAGATAAAGCAACACAAAAAAGCCAAGTTGCTGTTACAAGCACTCAAGAATCTTCAACAAATTTAGTTGAACAAAGTGAAAAATTAGATTCTACCGCAACTGGAATTGAAATTCTAATTAAGGGTGCTTCTTAAAATACTTCAATAAAATTAAATATACTAAGTAATATTTGCTTACAGTGTCATTATATAAATTCAATAGAAAAATATATGCCATTTAAATAAAAGATAAATTGTTAAACTATAAAAGAGAATAATAAATTTATTGTCAAAATATAAAATTTTATGTTTACGGTGAAAATGTGAGAAATATTAGTTTTGCAAAAAAAATATATTTTTCAATTTTGATATTAATGGTAATTATTTTATTAAATTCATTTTATACGATTATGGTTATAAATAAAACTCAAAATTATTCTAATGAAACAGCTTTATTTTGGCTACCAAGCGTGGACACATCGCAGGATATGAAGTACACGATAGCCCAAATAAGAAGAAGAGAATTAATTATATCGTATCCATTATCTAAAAAAGAAATAGAGGAAAACTTACAAGTTATAGATGAAAGATTAATTAGCATGCAAATGTCTATAAATAAATATCAGAAACTTATTACACTTGCTGAAGAAAAAAAGATATTCGATGAGTTTAATGATAACTTCAATAATTATTTAAAAAACAGGCAAAAATTCGTTGACTTAATAAAATCTAATAGAATAGCAGAAGCTCATAACTATTTAATAATTAATTTAGACAAACCTCTTCAAAATTCACAAGATCTATTAGAGAAAATAAGCCAGTTAAATTACAAAGGGTCTATTAAGTCAACCCAAAATGGAGAGTATTTAACAAACTTAACAAATTTAAGCATGTTATTTATTATGGTTTCTTCCTTATTTATAATTATGGCAATCATTCTCTTAGTTAAAAAAAGTACTAAAAGTATGATTAAAGAAATTGACAATTTAAAAACACATAGCAATTCAACAAGCACAATAGGAAATAGTTTAAAACAAAGCTCAAATGATCTTTCTAAATCTACTGAATTACAAACAAACTCCGTCCATAAAACAAGTGCTGCTATAGACCAAATATCAAGTATGATAAATAGAACAGCAGAAAATGCAACTTCCACATTACTTGTTTCAAAAAATGCTTCAGACAAAGCAAAAGAAGGTGAAAAAATAATGAATCACCTTGAAAAAGCAATGGAAACAATTGAAGAGTCGAGCACTCAATTACAAAACATTGCAGTCATTATAACACAAATCAATACGAAAACAGCGGTTATCAATGACATAGTAGCAAAAACAGAATTGCTTTCTTTAAACGCCTCAATTGAATCCGCTCGAGCGGGAGAACACGGAAAAGGATTTGCCGTTGTTGCTGAAGAAGTTGGTAATTTAGCTAAAATAAGTGGAAAAGCAGCAAATGAAATTCAACTATTATTACAATCGAGTCAAACTCAAGTAAACACAATTATCGACACGACAAAAGCCAGAGTTATAGATGGCAAAAATGTTACTTTAGATGCTCATGAGGTATTTAAAGCAATATCGGAAAATATTGTTACAGTTACCTCAGTTATTGAACAAATATCAGATGCAACAAAAGAACAAGAAACTGGAATTAAACTTATTTCAAATTCTATGGTTGAAATTGAAAAATCAACTCAAAATAGCAAAGGCATTGTTCAATTAACAGAAGAATCTTCGCTCAAATTAGTAGAACAAAGTAAAACCCTAGATGAAACAACAAATATTTTAGAAAAGTTATTTAAAGGAAAATAAAAGAAAGATTATTAATTTTTAAAGAAAAGGATTATGAAAATAAATTTAAGAAAAAAACAAAATAAAATATTCTTATATAACAATATTAAGATAATTTTATTTAGTTTTGTTTCTCTATTTTCTTTCCAAAGTTATGGCGATTGGTGGCATAATCAGAGTTTTCTTATGGGAGGAAAACCAGCTGGAATGGGAGGAGCCTATACAGGCATAGGTACAGGTCCTGCTGGTGTTTTTTATAACCCTGGGGGAATAGGATTTTCAGCAGATACTGCACTAAGTGTGTCTACAACAAATTACTATACATCAACCATTACTCAAGATGGTTATTTAGCAAATGACAATACAAGCTTTTCATTAACCGATGCCGATTTACTTTCTGGTTATTTTGGTGGTTCGTTTCGATTAGGTACTGATTTACCTGTTTATATTGCCTTTGCCATTTATAATAAGGACTATGTAAATATAGATAATGTCGTTGAATCACGTAGCAAAAATGGATTAACAAAAACAAGATTTGTTCAAAAAGTAAGTTCAACTGAAAACGAATACGCAATGGCATTTTCCATTCGCACGCATGATAAGTTTAGTTTTGGATTATCTATTGCTTTTTTTGATATGCGCTATTCTGAAGTTCAAGGCGCTAATATTCTTTCTGGTCCATATGACGATCCCTATGGAGGGTCTCAAATTTATCAATACGAATTATGGAATTATACCAGTAATTTTTATGTTAGAGGAATTGAAGCTGGGTTAGGATTTTTATACAAGCCAAAAGAATATATTTCATTTGGTTTATCGGGTAAATATAAATTTATTCTCTCTCAAAATGCAGAAGGCACTTATGTAGACAATCAAGTTGTAACAGACTCTGAGTTTAATCCTATTAACAATGGAAATGATTACAGCGATTTTTATGAACAATATATAAATCAAACGACAATAAAACATACTCCAAAGCCCTTTGAACAGTTACCTTATACTATTCGATTTGGAATAGCCTGGATGCCTACTGATTGGCAAACCTTTACAAGTGATTTTATTTATACTTCAGAAAATAATGCTGTAAATCCTTTTTATCACACTAAAAAAGTGTATGATTATGCGTTTGGTTCAGAAACCGTATTTTATGAAACATTAGGAATTCGATTGGGATTCTTTACAAATTATTGGTCTGGCGATCCTAACGTAACAGATCAATTTGTTAACGTAAACTTTTTAGGTTATACAGCTGGAATTGCTTATTATAATAAAAAATCTGTTTACAGTTTAACTTATATGTTACAAGAAACTCAACCTGGAGCAATGTATTCACTAGAACCAGTCTTATTTAATGGCAGAAATAATCCCAAAGTTTATTGGCGAACCGATCAAATAGCTCTTGCAATTACAGGCGAGTTGTAAAAAAATTATTTTTCTATTTTTTTATTCATTAGTTCTTCTATCATTTCAACTTCAAAACTTAAATCATAGATTGAATTTTTAAAGTTATTATATAAATTTTGTTGAACAATATCTCCGAAACCAGCTTCCATAAATGTCTTTAAAATATTTATTCGTTGCGATAAAGACAAAAGCTTAAACTTATATAGTAAACTTTGTGGGTAATTTACAGACTCTAAAAATAAAAATTGAAAAAGATCATCCCCAATAGGATTTTTTAGCCCAGAAAAAGAAAACGCAAAATTTTCTACCAATCTTTCCTTAAAAAACTCTGTGTTTTTTAATCTTTCATATATTTTTTCTACATCTTGAGAATATTTTTCTATTTTTAAAAACCCGACCACAAAAACAAAAGACAAGTTATCATTTAAGATACTTGATTTCTTTAAAGACATTAGTGAAACAATACAAGTACTATTATAATAACTTATTTTATAATTATAAATTAAAATAATAACATTTGCACGAACTCTATTGCTAGGATGATTTAAAAACTTAATCATATAAGGAATCAATTTTTTATCATTTATTTCCCAAAAATTCTCGATTGTATTTGCAACCACTCTATGATCATCGCTATATAGTAAATGCATAAAAAAAGGGACTATCGCGTTTTTATAAACTTTATTAATAAATGAAATCACTTTATGCCTAATATATAAACTCTTATTTTTTTCTCCTAAAACAAATTCAACCAATAAATATTCAACCTTAAATGATTTATAATTAAATAATGCTTCTACTGCTGCAGATTGCATAAATTCATCACTATTATTTAGCACATTAAAAATATAATCTATTGTTTTGTCGCTATTTATTTTTCCCATTGAAATAACCATATTCTTTTTTAAAAAACGATCCTGGGTTTTTTCAAAGTTTTCCATTAATACTTTTAAGGCTGGAATATTATTTTTTTCTCCTAAAGCTTGAATCGATCTTATATTTCCAATATTGCTTTTCACATTATCAAGATGATATTTGTAATAATAATTTTTAATTAAAAACGCTAAAAATATAACAAACAATATACAAAATAACATAGAAAAATTCAAATAATAGAAACTAAATTTACTTGGAAAAAAGTTCATAAATAAACCGGATATAACTATAATAGCTGGTACATAAAAACCTTCTGTATAATTCCTAAGCTTATCACTCACTTTTTCATTAAATGATGCTGTAAAGTGCTCGTAAGAGGTTTGAAATAAGGAATGCTCCAAAATAACTTTTGCCATTTCTACTGCAGCAATTACATAAAATGTATATGAAATATTCATAAAATAAACCAAAAATAGAAGACAAACTCCATACAATAGATGCTGGAATATAATCTTAGACTTTGTAAATAAAAATTTATTTAATGAATAACTCGTAGCTATAATTAATAAGCTGGAAAAAAATTGAAACTCTGAAAAAAACTTATTTAAATCTTCTGTATTTCCATAAGTTGCACCTGCTGCAAAGTTAAATTGATATGTAATTAAAGTAGTTATAAAGTGAAATAAGCAAATCACTACAATATATAAAAACGCCAAATTAAATAAAGACTTATTTTTCAAAAAACTATTATTCTTTTCTTCAGATTTACTCTCTTTATGACTATCATCCACAATTTCTTCATTAATAACTTTTATTTTAAATACATAAAAATAAAAAAACAATAAAATAATTAATAATACTATATTAACCAAAAAGTATTGAGCTATACTAAATCCGTAAAATATTTTATTAATTAATACATCAGACGAAATAGCTCCTATTTCTTCTGATATTATAAAATAAGAGAAAAATAATTTTGATTCAAATACATAAAAATAAGCATTAATTAAATTCCAATACAAAATTATACTTATTAAAGAAAACAAACTTCCAAATATTTGATACATCCAAACTGTTTTTGAATAAAAATTTGGTACACCTGTATTATAAAACATGAAAAATAGAAATGAAATAGAAAATAAAATTAAAAATAAAACTTTATATTGTCTTGATTTTTTAAATCCTTCAAGTAAAGAAAGAACAAAGATAACAATTGGTGTTAATAACGAAGAAATAATGAGAGCTTTTGGTAATTGCTCTGCACCAATAACATCAATAAAAAAAGAACTTGAACTAATTGCTAAATTTTCAATAATAAATTGAAATAGATATGCTAATATACAGAAAAATATTATTTTTTTGTTTAACATAATTAGCTATTCCTAATTCTATTAAAAACAATACATAAGTATTTAAAATACATAGTTATCTATTTCTCAAAATCTTGGATATATTTTGGTGGATTTAGCACTCCTAAAATTGTTTGATCGTTGATATATAAAAGTTCTTTATCAATTTTTTCAACTATAATATTTTTTATCTCTTCTATTAGAATAGATTTATCTTTTTTATTATGAAGAAGTACAAATGACCAATTTCTACAAAAAGAAGGGATCCATGCAGTAAATATTTTTACTGTATTAAATTCTGTTTTTAGCATTTGAATATAATTAGAAAATGATATATTTTTTTGAAATGGCATTTCGCCAGATTGAATACAAATATTTCCATTTTCATTTAAAATATTTTTACATTTTTTTAAAAAATCAATATTTATAATCTGATTTTTATCTAAGTTTTGATCACACAAATCACAAATTATAACATCAAATTTTTTTGTCGTATTTTCTAAAAAAACCCTTGCATCACATATTTCAATTTTAACCCTAGGATCTTTATAAGAATTTAAACTCATTTCTGGAAGATATTTAGCACAAAAATCAATAACATCTTTATCTATTTCAATTAATGTTATTTCTTTTACTGTTTTCCATTTTAAAGCTTCGCGAGCGGTTGCTCCTTCACCAGCTCCTATAATTAAAATACTCTCAGGATTTTTATTTAAAATAAAAGGTATATGAACAATTGTTTCATGATAAATAAACTCATCTGCCGTTGTTGATTGTAATTGATTGTCCAAATAGAGCGCTTTACTATCATTTAAAAGTTTTACAATACTTATATTTTGAAAAAGACTTTTCCCTTGATATATAACCTCGGAAACTAATGACCGATAAATTTCGCTTGGAGATAAATATTCTGTCATCCAAATATTTGATTTAGGCTTATTTACAAACATAATAATTCCCCCTTTTTATCATATAAAAATTAGGGAGAAGGATAGATGTAATTTTTACCTTGGGAATATTTTCCTAAAATTAAAAAACAAAAATGATCAGATAAAATCTGATCATTTTTAAACAAGAAAATTATAAAATAAATTATGTCAAAAAATTATGTTTATTTTCTTAATGGTATATTGCTTCCCGCGTTTGAAGCCACTTTACCCATTATGTCTCCAACTGCTCCTAACGAAGAAAGAACAGCTGTTGCCTCATAAGGAATAAATACTTTATCGGTATTTTTATGAGTCATTTCTCCAAAACGTTTTAAATATTCCATAGCAATAAGATAATTTGCAGCTACGTCTGGCGAACCAAAAGCACCCTTTATCAACTCAATTGATTTTGCTTGGGCAGCAGCTACATCTTCAATCGCTTGGGCTTGACCAATTGCTCTTGCAATTGTGGCCTCTTTATCACCAAGAGCCTGATTGATTTTTTCTTGTTTTTCACCTTCAGAGTGTTCAATACGAGAACGCTTTTCACCTTCTGCATTTAAAATTTGGCTCTGTTTTGAACCTTCAGCAGTTAAGACATTGGCACGACGTTCACGCTCAGCTTGCATTTGTTTTTCCATGGCCATTTGAACATCAGGTGGTGGTGAAACATTTTTAAGTTCCACACGATTTACTTTTAAACCCCATTTATCAGTAGCTTCGTCAAGAACAATTTTTAATCTTGAGTTAATTACATCACGACTGCTTAAAGTATGATCTAAATCCATTTCGCCAACTAAACTTCTTAAGGTCGTTTGTGTTAATTGAGCAACAGCCCAAGGTAACGACTGAATTTCGTACGCAGCACGTTTTACATCAGTAATTTGAACATAAATAATAGCGTCAACAATAATACCCACGTTATCTTTTGTAATCACTTTTTGTTCTGGAATATCAATTACAACTTCACGTAAATCAATACGATCTACATTCGTTATCATTCCATTACGGCTCCATAAAATTTGTCTTGATTGATCGACAAATGGAATTAAAATATTTAATCCTGAATTTAAAATAGTATGAAATTTTCCTAAACGTTCTACAATAACACATTCTTGCTGACGAATAACAATAACATATTTTGTAAATATTATAATAACTAAAAAAACAATTGCAAGTAACAAAAATATAGGTAACAAACTAAAACCTTCCATAAATACTAAACCTCAAGTTAATTATTTAAGTCTTTACTTTATCTACAGTAACCTTATTTCCCTCTACTGTGATAACTTTTACTAGATCACCAACCTTTAAATTCATTATTTTATTTTCTTGATGAGGATCCCAATGAATTTCCCAAATATCAGAAAATATTTTGACTTTTCCTGGAGACTGAGAAGACATAAAGCCTTCAATAATAACCCCTTGCTGACCAACAAGACCTGCCACAAATTGAGAACCTACAGGTTTAAGGAAACGTGATTTTTTCCATTTAGAAATAAGAAAAAGAAGTATAATTCCTGCTATTGTAAAAATAGCAACATGAATATAAACATTTTGAATAAATAACGCAAATATTCCTGTAACTATAGCAGCAATTCCAATAGGTAAAAAATAAAATGTTAAGGTAAAAATTTCAATTAATATAAAAAGAACACCAAATACAAAATAAAGCCAGTGCCAATCAAAAGTCATTTATCGTACCTCTTTTTAGAACTTTGGTTTTTTCCTGAAGACGTTTTTGGTTTTTTTTCAAAGTCTTTTTTGGAGTTTCTCTTTTTACTTTTGGATTCCAATTTATCTTCTGATTTTACTTTATCTTCGCGATAAACTGAACTTCTTTTTGATTCTTTATTTTTAGAAACTTCCTCTTTTTTTTCTTTTGTAAAATACGATTTTTTATCTTTATTATCTTTCTTCGCATTTTCATTACTATGCCAAGCAGATCTTTTTTCTTCTTTTATTTTTTCTGTTTCTTTTTTACGTAAACTCGCAACTAAAGAGGCTCTTTTTTCACGTCTTTCTGCTTCTCGTGCATAATCTGTATCGTTAAGTGTTAATTTACGTTTGATCTTTCTTTTCTCAGTGACATCTTTTGATAAAGCATTTGGAGTTTTTTTCTTTTTAGATTCTTCGTTAATCATGCTTTTTTTAATATCATTTAAATATTTAGCTTCAATGTCAGAGACTATTCGCATTTTTCCAGGCTCTAATTTACCTGGAAGTCGAAGATCTCCAATAGCAACACGAACAAGTCTTACAACACTCAAACCCAACGCTTCCATCATACGACGGACAAGACGATTTCTACCTTCCGTAACAACCAACTCAATCCATTGCCCAACACTGTTACCTAACTTTTCTTTTCCACCAATTTTTACTGAAATTGCTTTAGCTGGGCCATCATCAAGTTCAATTCCTTTTTTTAATTTTTCAGAATCTTCAACAGTAAAGGCAGAAGAAGTTAAAACAGCATAAGTTTTTTCAACGGAGTACTTAGGATGCGATAAAGCCAGCGCTAAATCCCCATCATTGGTTAAAACAAGTAAACCTTCGCTTCGGTAATCCAAGCGCCCAACAGATTGAACATTTAAAGGAAGTTTTTTGATTTCAGGTAAATCAAAAATAGTAGCTCTTTCTTTATCATCCTTTCGACTCGTAATTGTCATAAAAGGCTTGTTTAAAATATACGTTACTTTAGCAGGAATGTTTTTTAAAACTTTTCCATTTACAGAAATAGAGGATTGTCTTTCTATTTTTGTCCCTAATACTCGAATTATTTTTCCATTAACTTGAACAGCACCGGACTCAATGAGTTCATCTGCTTTTCGGCGTGAAGAAACACCAAACTCTTGCAAAAGGACATTTAAACGAACAAGCTCTTCTTTATTTGCTACTTTAACCATATAATGTTTCCCAACATGAAAATAAAAAAACAGAACTCAATATTAGCTTTAACATGGCTAGATTGAGTTCTGTTCAAAAAACTACCAAATTAAATTTTATCCTAAAAACAATGCAGAGACAGGGTCTTCAAAAAATTGTCTTAATGTCTTTAAGAATTCAGCACCAACAGCGCCATCGATTACCCTATGATCGCAACTTAAAGTTACTTTCATTCTTTGTTCCACACCAATTGTTCCATTTGGCAATACCACTGGAGTAGGAACTGTTGCTCCTACCGCTAATATTGCTGCCTGTGGTGGGTTAATGATTGCTGTAAAACTTTCAATACCAGCCATACCTAAATTACTAACAGAAAACGTTCCGCCAGCATAGTCATTTGGTTGTAATTTTCCATCTTTAGCTAATTTCACAAGACGTTTTGTTTCTTGCGCAATTTGAACAACTGTAAGTTTATCTGCATGACGAACCACAGGAGTCATAAGCCCATTTGGCAGAGCAACCGCAACGCTCATATGAACATCACGATATTTTGCAACATAATCATCTTGCCAAGAAGAGTTTACGTCTGGGTGACGTTTTAAAGCACGCGCAGTTAAGAAGATAACCAAATCATTTACACTGAATTTTTCATTTTCAGGTAATTTTGCAACAGCATCTTTACGCCAAGCAAGAAGATTTGTCATATTAATATTAACTGTTAAGAAAAAGTGCGGTGCTGTATTTACACTTTCTGCTAAACGACGAGCAATTGTTTTGCGCATATTAGTATGCGGAATTTTTTCAACTTCCGCATTAGCTGCAAATACAAAACTAGATGAAGAAGATCCCGAGGATGGCGCTTGATCAAGATCTCTTTGCACAATACGTCCATTTGGACCGCTTCCTTGAATTGCTTTTAGATCAATTCCTTTATCAGCAGCAATTTTTTTAGCAAGTGGACTTGCTTTTACATTTAGATCAGGTGCAGAAGCAGATGATTTAGATGAAGATGCACTTGGCGCCGCTGCAGAAGATGCTTTAGGAGCTTCTTTTTTTGTTTCAGAAGAAGCAGCTGCTCCTCCTTTTTTTGCATTATATTTTTCGAGAGCTTCTTCCCATTTTTCATCGGGTTTACCAATAACCGCAATAGGAGCTTGCAAAGCACATTTTTGTCCATCGCCAACTAATATTTTTAATAAAGTACCACTTGCAGGACATTCATATTCCATTGTGGCTTTATCTGTATCAATTTCAATTACTGGAATACCAGCAGATACTTTATCACCTTCTTTTTTTAACCAACGAGCTACAGAACCTTCGGACATCGTATCTGAAAGTTTTGGCATTTCCATTACTGTTGCCATAGTTACTTCTCCAGAGTTTCATTATTTATATAATACAGCCTTGATTGCAGAAATTGTGCGCTCTGCAGATGGTAACACTTCATGCTCTAAGCGCTCATTATAAGGCATAGGAACAAATAAGTTTGTTACTCTTTCTGGTGGCGCATCAAGATAATCAAAACACTCTTTGACAACACGATCGACAATGTGACATCCAAACGAAGCAACTCCCCAACCTTCTTCTAAAACAACCAAACGATTTGTCTTACGAACAGAGTTAAAAATCATGTCTTCATCGAGTGGCATTAATGTACGGGGATCAATTATTTCAACACTGATGCCTTCTTTTTCAAGTTCTGCAGCAACATCTAGAGCAAGAAGAACCATTTTATTCCATGCTACTAAAGTAACATCTGTTCCTTCGCGTTTAATATCACCAACGCCCAATGGAATTATATATTCCCCATCAGGAACTTCACCAGAACGGCCATAAAGCATTTCGCTTTCTAAAAATAAAACCGTGTTGTCATCGCGAATAGCAGACTTCATTAATCCTTTAGCGTCTGAAGGAATAACTGTACTTACTATTTTTAAACCAGGGCAATTTACAAGCATGTGATCCACACATTGACTGTGTTGAGCACCAAGCATGTGAGCCGCACCATGTGGTCCACGAATAACCATTGGGACTTTATATTGTCCACCGCTCATATATAGCATTTTTGCTGCGTGATTGATAATTTGGTCAAAAGCTTGAATAGCAAAGTTCCATGTCATCATTTCGATCACAGGACGAAGACCACACATAGCAGCGCCAACACCTAATCCTGCAAAACCTGCTTCGGAAATAGGGGAATCGACAACGCGCATAGGTCCAAATTTTGCCAACATTCCTTTTGTTACTTTATAAGCACCGTCATACTGAGCAACTTCTTCGCCCATGACAAATACACTTGGATCGCGTTCCATTTCTTCTGTCAAAGCCTGGTTTAAAGCTTCGCGTAAAGTTAATATAGCCATAATTTTAAAACCTCAAACTCAAGTTATTAGGCAAGAACATGAGCATGAATTTCTTCTAGCCCTGGTTCAGGAGACTCATCAGCAAAAGTAACCGCTTTTTCTACAATTTCAGCAATTTCTTCTTCATAAGTTTCAAAATCGTCTTCTTTTGCAGCTTTTTGTTGAATCATAATATCTTTAAGTAAGACTAAACAATCGCGACTACGTTCTTTTTCAACTTCTTCTTTTGTACGATAATTCCCTGGGTCAGAAACAGAGTGACCACGGAAACGATAAGTTTGAATTTCAACAAGAATTGGTTTAGAAGTTTTACGTGTTTCTTCTACAATTTCTTTCATTTGACTATAAGTATTTACAACATTACGTCCATCTACAATTGCTTGACGCATATTATAACCTTTTGCCCTATCGGCAAGATTATGCAAAGAACATGTTCTTGTAATAGCTGTACCCATTCCATACATATTATTTTCAATAATAAAAATACATGGTAGATCCCAAATAGCAGCTAAGTTAAGTGCTTCATGAAATTGACCTTGGTTAATAGCCGCATCACCTAAAAAGCAAAGTGCTACATTGTCTTCTTTTTGATACTTAATTTTCCAACCTGCCCCAACAGCTAGAGGAACTTGTCCTCCAACAATACCGTGGCCACCCATAAAATGAAGTTTTTCAGAAAACATGTGCATGGAGCCACCTTTTCCACGCGCACAACCTGTTACCTTACCAAGAAGTTCAGCAAGCATAACACCTGGATCCATACCTAAAACAATAGGGAGAAAATGATCACGATATCCTGTAATCACATAGTCTTCCCCTTTTCTTATTGCATTTAAACAACCCGTGCCAACAGCTTCTTGTCCAATATATAGGTGACAAAATCCACTAAATTTTTGTTGAACATAAAGTTGGCCGACACGCTCTTCGATGCGACGCCCTAGTAGCATCTCTTTATAAAAAGCTACCAGAAGCTGATTTGATAATTTTTGAGCCATGTATAAACTCTCCAAATAATAGGATCGAAAAAAACAAATATTTAAACATTCTACATATAAGTTAAGTTTGAGTTTGCACTCAAACACACACGTGCGTAAGCTATGACAGAAAAATCGGGACTGCAAGAAAGCGTCAATCTAAAAAGGATAGGAAAAAGAAGGAAAGAACACAATGGTATTCAATTCCTAGAGTATCAAACTTTTAATTTGAAAATTTATTTAGAAAAACATGAGTTTCATGCAAAATACAGAACCACCAGATTTGATAAATTCTGAAGTATCAACCTCTAAAGGAACAAAATCGTAATCTTTTAATAATTGAAGAGTTTTCTGACAACCTTTTTGGATAATCACATGTTTTTGGTCGGGGCAATGTGCATTACAAGCAAAGCCAGGTGAGTCTGCTTCTTCAAGGGGTACTTCAATAAGATTGATAAAAATGCTCTTTAACAATTGCCAACCTTCCTCTGTAAATGCTTCTTTACATGCAATTGCAGAAGTTGCGTTTAATACACTTAAACAAGTATCTAAATGATAAAATTTTGGATTTTTCAATTCAAATATTGCAATAGGAGCATTTGTTATTTCAGATAAAAAATTATAAATACGTTTATCTGTCCGAAATCCGTAGCCTCCTAAAATAAATCTGTGCCCAGGAAGCCACAAAGCGTCACCCATCGATTCAAAAAAATACCCCATTGTTCTAGATGCTATACGATGTGTTGTATAACCGTGTGCATTTAAAAATGAATTGATAAATGGGACTTCTTCATTTCGAGTGTCGTTAAACATATTTGATAATACGGCGTTATAGTTTCCAATCGCATCTAAATAAGGAAAACTTTGATTTGCACAAAAAACCATATCTGGTAATCCTTTAACAGGATCCACAACAAATACATTTAAACCAATATGTTCATATGTTTTTTTTAATTCTTGCCACTGTTCCATTGCTTTATTTTTATCTAATAAGTGAGGTGACCCATCAGCCTGCAGCATATGTGCATTGATTGGGGTATCAATATTAAAATAAGCGGGATTTACCATCATAACTTTATGAGCATATGGCATGGTTGATAAAGAGTCTTTAGAAATGGACATTTCGGATACATTGTGTATCACTTTTCTCATACTGCACCTCAGAAAATGGAAGCACACTTTCTTAAATTTTGAAGAAAGCAGTTGCATTTTTACATCAAGCGAAAATTAGGTTCAAATATTTTACAAAAAAAGATAAAGAAGATTATATCACTTATTCCATAAAAAATGGAAGTGCGAAATACCTAAATGATATTTTTAAAATAGGGAGCCATAGCTTTGATTAAAGTGTTAGAAATTGAAACAGTTGGATTAAAACAAAAGTTTTTTAAAAGTCCATGGCTCTTTAGCAATCAAATAATTCATAAATCGGACAACGAATTAAATAATGATAAAGTTTCACTAGTTCAAATTAAAGGAACAAAAAAAGTGGGAGTTTATTGCAAAAATAGTTTAATATCAATTCGTTTTTTACCCGATTCTTTATTTGAAAAAATAGAAAACGGTTTTATCAAAAAAGATCAATTTATTGACGTAATTTTTAATCATTTAGTAAACTTAAAAAAAGCAAAATCAAAATTTAATTTTACAAATAAAGAAGCTTTCAGATTATCTCATGGGGATAATGACGGCCTTCCAGCTATTGCTATTGATGACTACCAATCTGTTCTTGTTTTGCAAAGTTCATCTCAAGCAGGAGAATATATTCTACCTTATGTTATTGATGCTCTTAAACAAATAGATGAGAGATCTATTTTTGAAAGGAGCACAGGACAAATTAGAAAATTAGAAAATCTCCCCGAAAGAACACGTTGGATCCGTGAACCCTTAAACAAAGATCAAAATTTTGAAATAAATTGTTTATTTTCATCTCTAAATATGACTTTTTTTCTAAATAAAGCACAAAAAACGGGATTATTTTTAGACCAAAGAAATAACTTAACATACCTTGCAAATATAATTAAAAATTATAATATAAATTCTTGCCTTGATATATGTAGTTATGCTGGTTCATGGAGCTCTATCGCTGCAAATTCTGGAGTAGAAAACTTAACTTTAATTGATCAAGACTCTTGGGCATTAAACTTAGCAAAAAGAAATATATTAGCGAATGCAAAAGGGAACACAACGATTGAGACATTGCATGGTGATATGTTTGAACACATGCAAGGTTTGATAAAAAATGAGAAAAAATTTGATTTAATTATTGCCGATCCACCAGCTTTTGCTAAATCAAAAAAACATATTCATGAAGCAAAAAGAGCTTATTCACGAATGGCCAAATTAGCTAGTAAATTACTATCAGAAAATGGATTACTCATTGTTTGTAGTTGTAGCAGAAATATTAAAGACTCTGAATTTCTTGAATCTGTATCCTTAGGACTTGAAGAAGGTAACTGGGTTTTCATACATAAAGGCGAACAATCACCTTGTCACACACATCTTGCGCATCCAGATTCATCGGAATACTTAAAATGCTATTTCTTAAATAATCGAGTTCTCTAATTTTGAGGTTTACAAATGAATTCTTTAAATAAAACAATCATGCTTGATGCCAGAATCGTATTAAAAAATTCTGAACATGGTATAGCAAGACATGTAAGAGAACTCATAACAAACATTTTAAATATTAGTGAAAATGATAAATTTACATTTTACATTTTAATAAATAAGAATTCCCCATTTCTAGATTTAAAATTCCCAAAAAACTTCAAATTAATCACTTTAAAATATGGTGTTTTTAGTTTATTAAGTCAAATTGAATTATTTTTTATAATATTGAAATATAAGCCTGATTTTTATCATTCCCCACAATTTATAGTACCTCTTTTAAGTAACGTACCCTTAATAGCAACTATTCATGATATGAATCATGTGGCACTTCCAAATAATTATGCGTTTTATAAAAAAATTTATTATAATTTTTTCCTAAAAAAGAAGTTATTAAAATCAGAATCAATTATTACTGTTTCGCAGTTTTCTAAATCTGAGATAACAAAATATACTGGTATAAACGAAAATAAAATTCATGTTTTTTATAATGGAGTATTTAACAATTTTAAACCACTTAGTGAATTTAGCAAAGAAAAAATAAATTCTGTTATTTTTAAATATAATCTTCCTCAAAAATATATTTTTTCAATTGGAAATCATAAGCCACATAAAAATCTTGCTAAATTAATTGAATCATACTGCACAGGGAGTTTTCAAATACCTTTAGTTATTTTAACAGACTCAAATGATTCATTAATGGAAATTGTAAATCAATATAATTATAAGAATAAAATACAATTTATAAATTTTATTCATGAAAATGATTTTCCTATTATCTATTGCTTAAGTAAAATATTTATTTATATTTCATTGTATGAAGGATTTGGACTCCCCCCTATCGAAGCCGCCGCTTGTGGTATTCCTACAATTGTAAGCAATACAACTTCTTTACCTGAAGTCATGGGAAATGCTTCTATTTATGTCGATCCAAATAACATAAATGATATTCAAAGAGGCATTCGGGAAGCTTTGGATGAACAAAATCCAAATAGGAAGGCCTATATTGAAAATGGGTTAACACTTGCCAAAAAATACTCGTGGGAGCGAATGGCTAGAGAAACAATACAACTTTATGATAGCTTACAATGAATTGATTTGCATTTTTAACGAAATATGAATACCAACTAAACGGAAATTATCTTGGATCTCGATTGGTCCAATCTTACGAAAGGCTTTGTATGACAACGATTAACGGAAATATGCGTAACATTGCGATCATAGCTCACGTTGACCATGGGAAAACAACCTTGGTTGACAAGCTACTACAACAATCAGGAACTTTTGCAGCTCACCAAGCCGTTGCCGAACGTGTAATGGACAGCATGGACCTTGAACGTGAACGCGGTATTACTATTGCAGCAAAAAATGCTTCCATGGTTTATAAAGATGTCCGTATTAACATTGTGGACACTCCTGGTCACGCGGACTTCGGTGGTGAAGTTGAACGTACTCTAATGATGGTTGATGGCGCTATTTTGCTAGTGGATGCGGCGGAAGGCCCTCTTCCACAAACAAGATTCGTTTTACAAAAAGCATTACAACGCAATCTTCGTATGATTTTAGTTATTAACAAAGTTGATCGCCCAGACGCTCGTATTGAAGAAGTTTCTGAAATGGTTCAAGACCTTTTCTTAGAACTTTCTTCTGAAGATCATCACTTAGATTTCCCAATTCTTTATGCTTCTGGCCGTAACGGCTGGGCTAGTAAAGAACAAGGTGTTCAAAAAGAAACTCTACAAGACTTATTTGATACCGTACTTGAGCATGTTCCACCTCCAAAAGTTTCTCTTGAAGGCGGCGCTCAAATGCTCATTAACAATTTAAGCTATAATAACTTCTTAGGCCGTTTGGCAATTGGTCGTGTAGAACGCGGTTCCTTGCAAGCAAACCAAAGTATTGTTCTTATTAATAAAGAAGGCAAAACTCAGCCTGCTAAAATTATTAAAGTAAGAGCTTATCGTGGTCTTGAACAAGTGGACGTTGAATCCGTTTCTGCTGGTGACATTGCTATTGTTGCCACTGGTTTAAATGATCTTGCGATTGGCGATACCATTTCAGACGCATCTAACCCAGAAGCTCTTCCAAGAATTGAAGTTGATCCACCTACAGTTGGCGTTGAAGTTAGTGTAAACACTTCCCCAACAGCAGGCCGTGAAGGAACTTATCTAACAAGTAATAAACTTGGTGAGTTTTTGCATAAAGAAGCTATGAATAACGTGGCATTAAAAATTGAAAATACAGATTCTCCTGAAGTTTTCATTTTAAAAGCACGTGGTGAACTTCAAGTTGCCATAGTTATGGAAAACCTTCGTCGTTCCGGTGGCGAATGTATGGTTGCCCGCCCTAAAGTAATTACAAAAACTGTTGATAGAGTTGAATTAGAGCCTGTTGAAAGAGTTGTTCTTGATGTTCCAGACAATAGTGTTGGAGCCGTTACAGAAAAACTTTCTATTCGCAAAGGCCGTCTTGAAAACATGCAAGCCTTTAATAATGGCCGCACACGCGTAGAATTTAGCATCCCTACTCGTGGGTTACTTGGCTACCGCAGTACTTTCTTAACAGACACAAAGGGCGAAGGCTTAATGTCAAGTTACTTTGAAGGTTGGGAACCAAGCCGTGGTAACTTTTTATCTCGTGTAAACGGATCTCTTATTGCAGACCGCAACGGGAAAACAACAGAATATGCTCTTAGCGGTCTTGAAGAACGCGGACGCTTATTTGTTGCTGCAGGTGAAGAAGTTTATGAAGGTATGATTATTGGTGAACACAACCGTGATTCCAACCTTGACGTGAATGCTGTTCGTGAGAAAAAACTAACAAACATGCGTGCTTCTGGATCCGATGACTCCACAAAACTTTCTCCCATTACTAAACTAGGCCTTGAAACCGCTTTGGACTGGGTTGAAGATGATGACTGGATAGAAATTACACCAAAAAATATTCGTATTCGTAAGCGAATTTTAGCTGCAAACCAACGCAGCGTTTCAAGAAGAGAAAAAGGAGAGTAAAATTTACTCTCCTTTTTTTATACTTTATAGTTCACCCCGATTGGAAATATTGCACCAATAAGGGCTTTAGATATGACAAATGTTGAAACTACAAATAATGAATCTGACTCTCTCATCACCCAATGGTTATCTCAAGGCAAAGAGCTTCCTCCTCATTTAAAACCAGCTTTAGAACGATTGAGCAAAGAGCATTGTTCAGGCATTTCAATAAAACAGCTAGACTCACCCATGATGAAACAATTTCGCAGCGCTAAAGAAGAAATTCCTGATGCTATGCTTTTTTTTAGAATGGGAGATTTTTATGAGCTCTTTGGTATTGACGCCATAATAGCATCTGATATTTGTGGATTAACATTAACATCAAGGGATAAATCGAGTGTTAATCCCGTACCAATGGCTGGAGTGCCCGTTGTTGGTTATAAAAATGCTTTAAAAAAATGTGTTCAATCTGGATTTAAGGTTGCGGTATGCGATCAAATAGAAGACCCAAGGCAAGCAAAAGGAATCGTAAAAAGAGAAATTACTCGAATAGCAACACCTGCTGTTCCTGGCGATCTTGACGAAGATGACTCCAATAACGAAACAAAATTTGGTTGTTACCTTGCAAGCGTAATTGAAAATAAAAAACTTTTTACCTTATCTTATGTTGATGCATCTACAGGTGAATTCCGCATAACCTATAATCTAAATGAAACTTTACTTGCTGAAGAAATTGCGACTGTATCACCACGCGAATTATTGGTCCCACAAAATATTCATGAAAAAATAAGTACCATTTTAAAAACTATTCAACAAAGAAACATAGCGACAATAAATTCAATTGAAAATTGGATTATGCGATCTGATTCATCTTGCAAAGAATTATTTTGTGAGTTTTTTCATGAGAAAGATTTTCATCGTTTTGGTTTAACTAATATTCCAAGCAGCCTTCAAGCTATTTGCTCTATCCTGCAATATTTAAAAACCACCCAAAAAAGCGTTTTAAAAAATATTCAAAATATTAAAAAATACGAACTTTCTACTCATTTAATTGTCGATGAAGGCACCAAAAGGCATTTGGACTTTTTCTTTACATCTTCTGGTGAAAAAAAAGGGAGTCTTTTTCACTTTTTAAATAAATGCACCACAGCGACTGGTAGCAGGCATTTATTACACCGTTTAAAATATCCTTTTAAAAACAAAGAAGATGTCGAGTTATCTCTAAAAAAAGTACATGAAATTATAAATACACCAAATTTAATTCAAGAATTGATCGAAAACTTAAGAAACACAGCTGATATTGATCGTTTATTATCAAAAGCAGCACAACGTAACTTAGACGCAAGAGGAATGGCTTGGTTAAGACAAACTTTAATTCATCTTCCCTACATAAAAAAAATTCTTGAAGATAAAAAAACAACACCCACTTTTAATGCCATTTTTTCGAATAGTGAAATAATAAAATCTATAGAACCCCTTACTGAATTATTAATAAAAGCACTTGCCGAGGAACCTGCTGCTGTCATTGGCAAAGGGGGTATCATTTTCAAAGAGGGGTATTCAAAAGAATTAGACGAAGCCATATCTTTAACAACTAATTTTAATCAAATGCTTGCGGATCTTGAAAAACTAGAAAAAGAACGTTCTCAAATTCCAACATTAAAAATTGGGTATACAGGAGCATTTGGGTATTATTTTGAAATTTCAAAAGGAAAAGTTTTACAAGCTCCAAAACACTTTATCCGCAAACAAACCCTTACAAATTGTGAGAGATATATCACCCCAGAGTTAAAAGAACTAGAAGAAAAATCTTTGTCAGCTAGTGACAATCGTATTATTTTAGAAAAAGAAATTTTAGAGAGTTTAAGAATTAAAATTTTGGAATTTTCTAGTTATCTTTGCGAAGCTTCAAATTTAATAGCTGAAATTGATCTTTCCGTTACTTTTGCAAATTTAGCTTTGCAATTTAATTGGTGTAAACCAACTATATCAGAACAAAATTTAACTAAATTAACAAACTCGACTCATCCTATTTTATCGACCTTATCTAGCAATATGGAACCTTTTATAGCTAATAATATTACAATTGGCTGCGAAAATGAGGGGCATTTAAAAAATCCTATTATCCATTTAATCACGGGCCCCAACATGGCAGGTAAAAGCACCATCATGCGGCAAGTAGCCATAACGCAGGTATTATGCCAAATGGGTTCCTTTGTACCAGCAACAAGCGCTTTAATAGGTATGACAGATAGAATTTTCACAAGAATTGGTTCTGCTGATAATGCCTTAAAAAACCAATCTACTTTTATGGTAGAAATGCTTGAAACTTCAAATATGCTTCGTTTTGCCACAGAAAAAAGCCTGCTTCTTTTAGATGAAATAGGCCGCGGGACCTCTACATTTGATGGCCTATCCCTGGCTTGGGCTATATTAGAAAGTCTTCACGATGATGTAAAAGCACGAACACTTTTTTCAACCCATTATCATGAATTACAAAAAGTCGTCTCTGAAAAAACAAACATCATCCCTATGCATATGCAAGTGTCTGAAAACATAATAAAAAATAACCATTTAGAAGTTAAAAAAGAAATTAAATTTACAAGAATTTATAAAGAAGGAGGGTCAGGAAAGAGCTATGGCCTACATGTAGCTGAATTAGCTGGCATACCAGAAAAAATCATCCATAGAGCGGAATCTGTTTTACAATCACTAGAAACCCCCTCACATGAGATCATTCAAAAGGATAATTCCGCGCCAATACAAACGATCCAAAGCCCTAATGAAGAAAAAAATCTTCCGCACAATGAAACCGTTGCGGTTGAAAACAAAAACTCAAAACTAACTAATTTTATTACAAAAATTGACCCCAATTCCATTTCTCCAAGGGAAGCTCTCGATATCCTTTATTCCTTAAAATCATTCGTAAATAAAAATAACGAGGAAGAAATAAGCCTAAAAAACCAAGAGTTTCATAAAGTAGTCCATAAATCGCAAAATGCCTCAAAAAAAAATAAAGAACAATTACTCACAAAAGAACAAACCCTCTTTTAACTTGACGCAAGAGCTTTGCTGTGCTTATTTGTCCTCTCATGTTTTGTTGAGTTGCTGCGTTGGCAAAGCGAAAGCCCAACGCTGCTGCCTGCATTTTATTTCACGAACTTCTTTAGGAGTTTTTCAATGGCAGTATCCACAGGTAAAAAAAAGCGTCGCTATTCTAGACCAAAACGCACGCTAGATCCTCAAATCACTTTTGATTATAAAGACACACAACTTCTTCGTCGTTTTGTTACAGAACACGGCAAAATTGTTCCTCGTCGTATTAGCGGTGCAAGCGCACAACAACAACGTGCTCTTACATTAGCTGTAAAACGCGCACGTACTATGGCTATTTTAAGCTACGGACAAGGAAGTGACTCTCGCTAATTAACGAGATTTACTTACAAAAAAGAGCAGCTTCTTAATTGAAGTTGCTCTTTTTTTTTCCTTACTACTCTATTTTATAAAATTTAAAAATTATAACGTCTAATCACGATTGTTAATGTAGTCTTTTGCTATTTGTATTGGATCTTTTTTTTCAACTTCAATCTTATAATCCAATAAACTCATTTTTTCATTCCCTATTATTAATTGATTTAATTCTTCTAATAATTCTTTTGGTAAATGTTTAGCTGTATTTTTTAATAAAATAATTTGTGATAAATCAATACCACCAAGCAATTTTTTGGGTTCATTTAAAACCCTTAAATTCAACTCTTTATTTAGATATTGAGGCTTCCACAAAGGAATAACAAACCAAGATTTATTTTGATATAAATTCCTTGCATTATCTGCAAAGCTATTTAAGGCGCCTGTATTAAATTGATACCCATTTTGTTCTAATGAATATTCTTTCATCATATTTAAGGAAAATCTTGTTATTCCTGCACCTTTATTAATTCCTTGAATATTCTTATTCATGATTTCGATTACATCTTTTTTTAATAAATCTTCAACTGAGTTGACTTTATTTTTTGGAATATAGTCAGGTACAGCCCAAACACAGAATGGATCATAAAGTTTTCCTAATTTTAGAATCTTATCCAAATAAGGTTCTAAATATATTTCGTGACTACTTGGTAGCCAAGCAGAAACAAGAAAATCAATTTCACCATTTTTTTGTTTTATAAAAAGTTCTTCATGAGGAGCTGTAACCAAATTAACTTTTACACCATATTTTTCTATAATTTCTTTTACTATTAAAGCAGATATATAATGAAAAGATAAAGATATATAACCCAAATTAACACTCGTTATTTTTTCTTTACGATACATAAAATTTTCCTCATAACAAAGAATTTAATAACATTATAAATCCATTTTAAATGTTATTAATATTTAAAATTTATCTTGAAAATGGAACAATAATTTTTGATTCTGCTAATTTTAATTGACCAACATAATAAGATATAAAAGCAGGAGTAGCGTCTTTATCAAGTGGAATATAGTCTTTTAATGCAGTTACTTTAAATACATAATTATGAGGCTTGTCTCCTACACTTGGACAGGGACCACCATATCCATAGACTCCATTAATATCTTTAATAAAATCAGTTCTACTTTCAATTGCACCTTTTGGAAGCAATTGAATGTTTTTACTAGCACCTTTTTTAATAGTATTTACATTTGAAGGAATATTAAATACAACCCAGTGCCAAAATCCACTATCTGTTGGAGCACTTGCATCATATAAAGATATAGCAAAAGATTTTGTTTCCTTCGGTGCTCCTTTCCATGAAATTTCTGGAGATATATTCCCTCCTTTACAATCTAATCCGTTTAATATTAATTCATTTGGAAAAGATTTAAATGTTGAAACAAAGCCATCTGAAGAAATTTGGTTTACTTTAGCAGAAAATTCTTGCGCAGAAATTGTAGAAGTAAACAACAATGAAATTGCTGAAATTAATAATTTTTTCATAAAATATCCTTTATAAAACATATATATAATAAACAATAAAACTAAAAATTATCTACCGGCAATTTTAGAATACCATTAATTTTTGAGATGATAAGATCGTATTTATTGAATTGATTATTTCGATTTACTTAACAATGAGAGGCTTAAATAATTTGTATAGCAATATCATTATATTAAAATTTTAACATAATTTTAATATAGAATTTTTAGTTAAAACAAAATCAAGGATCAGTACGGTTTAATATTTTAATAGCAACATTTGAATTTCCCGTTAAACTTCCATTTCCAAGCTCACCCTTATTATAATAACCACCACCCCAACACCAAACATCATTATTTTTTAATAAAATACATGCTCTTCCGTCGGAAACAGCAATATCAATAATATTGGAATTCGGCCAAGTTTTGTTTACTTTAGTGGCTTTAGTTGAATTTGTTGTTGTTGCATTTCCAAAATTGCCATAACTATTGCTTCCCCAACAATACACGCTTGTAAAATCATCAACGACGGCACAAGCGAATCCATGGCCATTAGCAGTCCCAGAGTCTCCAGTGCCTACCATATTAACGCCACTTAATGGCTGTCCTGTAGAATTATTTAATACAGTAACAGCTGTGGTACTTGAAGAAGAACCTGTTGTCCCATTTCCAAATTCTCCATTTGGATTTCCATTATTACCAAAACATTGAACTGTAGAATTCGTAAGAACGACACAAGTAAAAAAAGGAGAATAAAGAGTTCCACCACCCAAAAACTGTGGAGTACCACTTGTTGTAATAGTTACAGGTGTACTCCCAAAATCCTGTCCCCAGCATTTTAAAATATTCGAGGCTAAAATAGCGCAGCCATCATTATTATGAGAAACAAAAGTGCTTGCTGTTCCCCCTAAAGAAACATTCACTCCAGTGGTAGAAGACGTTGTTGTTCCGTTACCTAATTGACCACTTGTATTTAATCCCCAACAAGTGATGACTCCTGATGAACTCATCATACAAGAATACCCATCATTTAATTGAATCGCTTTTATTACTACACCTGTAGCATTTGTTACATTTTGAGGAGTTGTTGCATAACTTGTCGTAACACCATTACCTAAAACGCCATTCGTTTGATTTCCCCAACATTTAAATCCAGAGTAATAATAGGCACAAGTGGAAGTTCTTCCCGAAACGACAGCAACAATAATATCGCTAATTGAGCTTGGATTTACACTTGTCGCTAAATGTGGGTTTGCATTATTTGAAGTTGAGCCGTCTCCTAATTGCGCATTATCATTTTGACCCCAACATTTTAATTTTCCATAAGACATCACAACACAGCCGCTTGCATCACCTACAGTTATCAGACCACTTTTATTTCCAAATGTAGAATATTGTGGAACAGTCCCTGATACTAAAGCCTGATTCGCAAGGTCTTGAAGCGAAGAAAAACTAAATAAACTTAAAGGATCATCTTTTTTACCAGGGTCTGCTAAGTCAGATAGATCAGAACAGCTATTCGTTAAAAAAAAATTTAATAATATAAAAAACCAAAAGTAATTTGATTTTTTCATAAAAACATTCCTATTGTAAAGTTGTAATTATATATCTCATAGTTACCAGTATTAGCAGAAAAGCTATTCCCAAAAGTGTCCTTATAACTATCACATTCCATATAACCTCTTGAATAAATAGCTGAAGGACCAAAATAAAACATCCCTAATTTAAATAAAACGGAAAAGCCTAAACCATATAATAAATTTGTTGTTACGTTAGGATTCCCTGATATTGTAGTTCCAGAAAATGTGGTATCTCTATTCCAATAATTATAAACTCCATAGTACCCATATGGATTTAATTGAAAATCAACAAAGGAAAAAGAGAGCTTATAGGCAAAATCTAGTCCAGCATAAATTGCATTGAATGTTGAATTGATTGCTCCATTAGGATTATCTAATGCACCAGAAGTACTTGTTGCATATTCATATTTTCCACCTACTCCAAAAGAAAAACTACTACTTAAAGGAAATAATAATTTTGCTGAGCCGTTATATCCTTGATAAGAATTCCCAGCTATCACAATTTGTGAATATCCCCCACTTAATAAAAAATCGACTTTGTTTTCAGAACCTGAAGAACTACTTGATTCATATTCTTGAGAGAATATAGGAGAACAAATTAAATTAATTAAAAATGCTAAAATTATTTTTTTTAACATTAATCCCTCATTCACATTTAATTATTTATAAAATATTTTATATTTATTTAAAGAAAAAACAAAAGAAGAAAGTATCTAGTGATATCTATAACTAGATACTTTCTTCCTATTTTTTTAAAATTAAGAATTAAGGGCTATCTTCTGTTGATATATTTACGAAATCTATTGCTTCAAAATCAGGGTTTTCATTTCCTAATCCATCAAAAATTGTAAAAGCAGAATTTCTCTTTACCCTGCCTGTTTCATTTTTAATAGGTGAAGAAGTGGCTCTCTTTTTTAACTTTTCTACTAATGTTGTTCTATTCATAGAAAGCAATTGAGCTGCTCTATTTTTATTATGATTAGTTCTTCTTAAAGCTTCAGAAATTAATCTATTTTCAAATTCCTCTACTACTCTATAAAAATCAATTCCCGATCCTAAATCAATTTCTTTTTTGATAAATTGATCAATTTCACTAGGAAGGTCTTCAAACATAGAAGGTCTATTAATTTGATTATGAACCTGATTTCCAGATTGAGATTGAGAAAAATTCGGATTATAATTTTGCTGATTTGAATTTAATTGCGAATAATTATTATTCATTATGGATGAATTATTTTGGCTCTTAGAAAGAGTTGAGCTATGATTATTCTGTAAATTATTTTCTTTAGCAATTTGTTGATTATAATTTCCGTGAGATTGAATATTTTGATGAGACATTTTAGAATATTGATTTATATTCGGCTGTGATAAATTATGGTATGAGTTTTGATTACTCATAGATAATGAAGATAAATTTTGTTGAGCTTGAGTAGTTCTATCATAAAATGCATCAATATTATCTGTTACTAAATTTCTTAATCGTGGTGGTAGGTCACAAATATCAATACTTCCTGAATTTTTTAAAACAACAATGCGCTCAATTAAGTTTTCTAGTTCTTGCGTATTATGTGTCCATGAATTTTGCAAAAGAGCATTCATAGCATCATGCGAAATACCGAGAATTTTTTTGGATTTTAGTTGATTGAATTTTTGAACAAAAAATTCAGCTAAAATAGGAATATCTTCCCTTCTTTCTCTAATTGGAGGAAGATAAATAGAAGAGGTTGAAAGTTTATAAAATAAATCTTCTAAAAACACGCCTCTTTTTACCAAATGCTCTAAATCGACAGAAGTGGAACAAATCACTCTAACATTAATCGGAGTTTCCGTTTTAGCTCCAAAACTTTTAATCACACCTTCGTTCATTGCTTTTAATAAAGACAACTGAAGTTTAGTTGTTAATTTACCAACTTCATCAATATAAAGAGTACCACCATCAGCTTCTACAAAATAACCAGGTCGTGCTTGAGTGTTACCTTGAAAATAGCCTACTTCATAACCAAATAGATCCAATTCTAAACTTTCTTCATTTCCCGTTCCACATTTTACTGGAATAAGACTCCCTTTATTTCGAGGAGATCTTTCATGAATTATTTTAGCAATCGCATCTTTCCCTGTCCCTGGTTCACCTGTTATTAAAACCGCAGAATTTGTTTCAGCGACTTTATATACCAGATGTTGAACATGCCGAATAATGGCACTTGAACCCATAAGCGCATAAGATCCGTTCACGGACTCCTCCCTAAAGCATTAATGGCATGACCAATTAAGGATCATTCTAAAAAAATTATTTATAAGGGTTTACTAAGTTAGATTATTGCACCTTGTAAATATTTAAACAAGACCACAAATGGGAGTTTTTTCGGCAAAACTTCTAAGGGGTTCTAAAAAGTAAATAATACTTAGAAAAAGACCACATCTCCTTTTACGAGAGACTCATCATCGGCAGCTGGTGCGCTACCCGCCGATGATTCTGCTGGTTTTTGAGGCGCTGCAGCAGGTGCTTTGGGCGGTGCGCTTGCTTTGGGAGGAGCGCTTGAAGGAGGTGTTGATTGTGGAGGTGTTCCTGCAGGCGATGAAGGGGGTGGAGTTCCTCCACCAGATGATCCACCCCCACCTCCACTTGTACCACCTTCGTTAGATCCGCCACCTCCGTGTTGATGAGCTGCTTTTAAAGCAAGAGCATCATTTTGAAGCGCTTTATTTAAAAGTTCTTCTATATTAATTTTGATTTTATCAAGAGGCTGTAGTGCCTGATCGATCTGTTGTTTCGTTATGTCTTGGAATTGTAAGCTTAATATAATTTGATCAATGTTCTTTGCAACACTTTCAGAACTTGCTACTGCATTTGAAATTAATTTAGTAAACACCTCCGTACTTTCTTCAGCAGTGCGAACAAGTTCATTCACAGCATGATCCACATGCGTCTTTTTCTCTGTATTTTTCTTTAAGTTTTCTAATAAACTTCTACTAATATCTCTCACACTAGAGTTCACTTTTCCAACAATTTGAATAATGTTGTTACTTGCAAGACTTGTTCTATCTGAAAGCTTACGAACTTCTTCTGCAACCACTGAGAAACCACGACCATGCTCGCCCGCTCTCGCCGCTTCAATTGCCGCGTTCAGAGCTAGTAAGTTTGTTTGGTCAGAGATGTATTGAATTTCATCACTAATTTTATTAATTTCTGCTGTATTTACGAGAATGGTATCAATTGCCTGAGAATAATCCATATTTAATTTTGAGTTATGCTCTAACATTTCAATCATTTCACGTAACAAGGATAAACTACTTTGAATCACTTCACTTAAAGATGTATTACTATTGTTACCTTTTCCACCCCTAAACTGTGCGGATATTTCATTAGATTCTTCTAAGTGTTCTTGTGCTTTTTCATAAATAAATCTTACTTTATCCCCAATTTCTATAGCACTTCTTTCCGTTTGATGAGTTACGTTATGAAGCTGATTTGTCATTTCAGGTACTAAGGATATAATTTCTTCTAAACGTTGCACCTGTTCGCTCACACCAAGTTCTTTTTGAGATGCATCTAATTGAAGTCTTGCTAATTTATTTTGTTGATCAAGACCTCTTTCTTCTGCTAGAACAGCTCTACTTTCTAGAGATTTAGCTAAAGAATCAAATTCACGTTTTTGATCTTGGAGTTTTTTATTCATGCTCTCAGCGCTTGATTTCCAAAACTCCATATTTTTTTGCGCTTGAACATTTTTAGATTGAAATTCATGTTGCAAAGTAGACAATCTTGTATTGTTAACTTCTTCCATATGTAATAGTTGATGCCTGAGTGCAATAATTTCTCTTTGTAATAATTCTTCTTTTGTTGCTGCATCTTTTGATCTAGATGATGGCGCAGAAGTAATAGAAGGAATTGATGATGCTTGTTCAAAAGATTTCTTCTTAGAATCCAAATCATCTTTATTTTTTTGTATTTCTTTTTCACGAGAAGAAATTTCTTTTTCTCTTAGAGCCAATTCTTTTTCTTTTGTTAATAACTCTTTTTCTTTTAACTCAAGATTTTTATCTTTTTCATGTGAAGATCTATCGCCACCACCTTGGGAAGATGATTCTAATTCCTCACGTATAGCTCTTGCTGCATCATTAGCAATTTTATCAAGATCATGTGTTAGTATTTCATCAATTCGTTTCCTTACTGAGAAAAACCAGACATAAGATAATAAAAATAAAACAACACTAACCGCTGTTGTTAACATCCAATCAGTTGATAAAAACCCAGTTGCAGCAATTGCAACAGCGCCAATAATAGCAATTAATACAAATATTGTTGGTTTAAATCGGATTTCTTCCATGAAGCGCTCCAGCCGCAGTCGAAAATTCAAATACGTTCCGTTCATCGGATAATGTAACATCTTTATGAGGAGCCACAGTATTGACATAGTGAAAGAAGATTTCAAAGTTTCATTTAACTGACATCTCTTTTTAAACGATAAGTCTAGGATGAAGTTAAGGAGAATTTTCAATTGAGTTTTATAACAATTGAAGACATTATAAAAAAGTGGACCTTAAAGCTTACAGAAATGCTAAAAAATCTGTATCGCTTTGTAGGTTTTATTATTTTTATTGGAATTTTGGGAAATTATTTAGTTCCAAATTTAATGTTTAATATTTTAGTAATTATTGTTATTATTATTTGCGGATTATTTTCATATTTAATGACCCAAAAAGTTCAATTATTAATGAAAGAGTGGCACGAAGAATTTACAAATCCTACTGAAAAACTTTTACAGACCATTCAAATGGTCTCAATGCAAAAATTAGACTTATTACCTGAAGAACAATTAAATAGTTTCACCTCTGAGTCTCATTTAAAACTTTTAGAAGTGGCCAGAGGAATTCTAGAACACCAAAGATTTATTGACCAAGTTGTAGATAATATGTTTGAAATGATGTTTCTTTTAAACCAAGATGGAATAATCATGAAAGCCAATAAATCGGCATGTGAAACAACACATTTTTCACAATCTGACCTTATTGGACAACATATTCGAAAACTATTTCCTCATGCCGAAAGTCTTGTTGATTACTATTTAGAACTTGAAATTCAATTTACAACCCAAGGCTTTGTTAGAGATGTTGAAGTTTTTGTTCAAACTTCTGAAGGAGAATTGTTACCTTTTTCTATTAACGGGGTTAAAATTGAAAGCACAACAGGAGTCTTATTAGGCTATACAATGATAGCAAAAAACCAAGCTGAAACCGTAAGACTTTTTAACCAAGTAAACAAAAGTAACTATGAACTTGGTAGAGCAAACGAAGAGCTTGCTAAACGTTACGACCAAATCAAAAAGGAGATAGAAGAAAAAGAAGGACAGAGAAGAACTTTAGAGATGGAATTAGCCACAAGCCAACTTGTCCAAAAAACTTTTTTGCCTCAAGTAGCGCCAGAACACCCAAATGTAGACTGTGCTGGTACGGCTATTCCTGCTGCATTTTGCGGAGGAGATTGGTGGAATACTGTAACATTAAAAGACAAATTTTTTGTTTTTATCGCCGATGTGACTGGTCACGGTACAGCAAGTGCCATGGTAACAGCGGCTGTTTCTGGTTACTTTGTTTCAGTTAAGAGCAAACTCTTTGCAGGAGAAAACCTAGATGTTGATGACATTCTTTCAGGATTTGATACAGTGCTTTCTAGCATGGGTCATAGTGACGTAAGTTACAACATGACTTGTTTTTCATGTGTATTTGATTTTGAAAAGAAAGTTATCCGATTTGCAAATGCAGGGCATAATTTTCCTTTGTTAATTAGGGAAGATAAAAAGGTGGAAACACTTATAGCTAGTGGGAATCGTTTAGGAAATATTGGGGCAACCCGTATTGACAATAAAGTATTTGAAAAAAAAGAAATTCCTATGGCTGGCGGTGAATTTATCTTTTTCTATACTGATGGATTAATAGAAAACAAAAATGACAAAGATGAGGAGTATGGCAAACGACGCCTCAGAAAGTTCATTGAAAAAAACTACACAAAAGCTAGTTCTGAATTCATTTCGCTGCTTTTACAAGATAGCCTTGAGTTTTATGGCGCAGGAAAAGCACTTGAGGACGACATAACTGTGGTCGTTACCAAAATAAAACAACCTTAATTTAAGAATTAGTGAAAATGATTCAAATTGCTTCTAAACTTAAATACAAGTTATTTTCTTCTGACGCGAGTATACCGCCTGCAGAAAAGGTAACTCCTGTATTTTACACAATTGCAGGAATAGCTTTTTTATTTGGAATTACAACTACTTTACTTAATCTTTTTTGGAAAACAAACCCACCCACACAAAAAAAACCAATTGCTACCGTCGAACGAGAAAATGAAAAAGGAAATACAGATCTTTACTCTATTATTAACAGAAATTTATTTAATATCAAGGGATTAATCCCAGACGCAGAAGAGGATGGGAGTAAAGCATGCTCCCTTGAGCCGTTTAAATCCAATTTACCTTATAAAATTTCGGGAATTCTTTTTGGAGGCACATCTGAAACAAGTTTAGTTGTATTTGACTCAGGAACAAACCCTGTTTTTAAACAAGGCGACTCACTTCCTCAAGGAGGAGTTCTCTATTCTATTGAAAAAAATAGAATTTTAGTCACAAACAAAAACTGCCCCGAATTCATTGAGCTTACATCTCCACCACCACCCGATGCGCGATCTCGCTCTCCACAAAACGCTTCTGGCGCTAATTACAAAGAAGATGGATTTGAAAGAAATGGAAATGCAACAACGGCCTCAAAACAATGGGTTAATAATATTTTAACAAATGATTTTGCAAAAACCCTTGAAGAAGCAAAGGCAAGCCCTAATTTAGTAGGGGGGCAGGTAAAAGGATTCGTTATTACAAATATCACTCAAAATAGTGTTTATGCAAAACTTGGCTTAAAAGATGGAGATATCGTATCAGCAATTAATGGGATTGAATTAAATGATGCGGCACGTGCCATTCAAACATTAAATTCCATGCGAAATGAAAATACAATTGATCTCCAAATTATGCGTGGCGGTCAGCCAATTTCTTTTAAAGTGAACGTCCAATGACACAAAAAACAAATGATCAGAAAGACATAAGCTCAGTTTCTAACAACAATTTTTTAAAAAGTTGGAATCATAAAAATATTTTAGTTTTTAGAAAATATTTTTTTATTTGTTCAGGTATATTCATAGGATCTGTAATATTAAATACAATTATTTCTATGAAGCTAATAAAACCATTAAAAAGCTCCAACGAAATACTTGTATATTCTGCTTCAAAAAGCTCTGGTCAGTCCTATATTCAACTGAGAAAATCAATAATTTCTAGAAATATTTTAAATAGATCAGGGGCCATTCCTTCGGAAGATTTAGATGATAATCCTTTAGGATTAATAAAGAATTTTGAAGAAGTTCCCTGTAGTAACCAAGATGAAAAGCTACCCGTTGAACTTGTGGGCATTCTTTTCACTGGCAATCCCAAGACGAATTTAGTAACATTTAAAGACTCTAGAGTAGAAACAGCAGATGTTTATAGAGAAGGGCAACATATCATTGAATACGACGCCTATGAAATATACAAAATTGCTAGCCCCTCAGCCGTACAATTACGCAATCAAAACAAAAAAATATGTCTATTTACAGGCTCTCAACAAAGAACTGCAGCAAAAAAACCAGAAGATATCTCTGGAAATGAAGATCAAGTTACTGAATTAGATTCTGAGTTTGTTAGTGAACAAATTGGCCCTGGATTTTCCAGAATACTAAATTCAGCAAGGCTTGTACCCGAATCTGTGAATGGAAAAACGATAGGTTTTAAAATATATGGTATTACTTCGGGAAGTTTGTTTGAAAAAATAAAACTAGAAAACGGAGATGTAATCACAAGTGTTAATGGAATTAATCTAGAAGATCCTTCGCAAGGCTTTAAAATCTATGAAGCTCTGCAAGATGAAACAAATATTACTTTGCAAATTAAAAGGGCTGGCGGACAGATGACTAAAAAGGTAACAGTTAGATGAATCAGAAAAACTTTCATAACGCTTTAAATAATACTTCACGAAGAAGAGGTAAAAACAAAGCGATACCTATTGCTTTAATTACTGCATTTTTAGGAACAACTTTCAACAATACTTCGGTAATTGCTCAAACGCCACCAATTCCCAAACCACAATCGTTACCACCACCAGCTTCTGATCCAGCACCAAATCCGTCTAAAAATAACAATAATAACCAAAATAACTCTAAAAATAAAAATGTATCTAATTCCGCCGCACCATCTTCGCCAACAAAAAAATCACAATCTGATGCAGTCCCTCATGGACAAGATCTCGTCAGCATTGATTTTCCAAACGGCGCTAATTTAAGTGATATTATCAAAACAGTTGGTATGTGGACAGGAAAAAACTTTGTTTTAGCCCAAGGTGTTGCAGGTTCTTCTAGAATTTCTATTATATCTCCTGAGCAAGTAACAAAAGAAGAAGCTTATCAAGCATTCTTAAGTGCATTAAATATTTCTGGTTTCACTACTGTTGACACAGGATCTGTTGTTAAAATTCTTCCTATTGCAAACGCAAAATCATCTAATATAAAAACATATTATGGAGAAAACTGGTCTCCATCAACAGATGAAATTATCAATCAGGTAATTCCGTTACGTTACATTGATGCAAATACAGTAATTAACCAACTTCGTCCTTTATTGGGTGTTACTCAATATGCAGCGTTTACAACAACAAATTCACTTATATTGACAGATACAGGAAACCGCATTCGCCGTATTCTTGAAGTTATTAAATTATTAGATGCAAAAACAAATCAGCCTATCGTAACAATTGTTCCTATTAATTATATGGACGCTAAAGATACCGTTACAAAAGTAAATGAAATATTCGGAAATAGAAATGGACCTTCCCTAAGTGTTCAAAAAGTCCTTGCCGACGAAAGAACAAACTCTATCATTTTAGTTGGTCCATCTTCTGGTCTCGATGATGTTGTACGTTTTATTCAGCGCATTGATAAACCGGCTTTAGATCAAAACTCACAAACGATGGTTCGAGTTCGTCCTCTAGATTACGCCGATGCGGAAAAGCTAGCTCAAACACTTCAAGCTCTTACACAAGGGACTAAAAACCAATCAAATACGTTTCGTCCTGCATTTTATCCCCCTCCTATGAATATGCCTGGAGCTCCTGGAGCACCACAACAAGGCCAAGCTGTTGCCGATTTAAACGGAGTTAAAGTAACATCTGATAAAGCAACAAACTCCTTGGTTATTCAAGGTAACAAATCTGCATTTGATGAACTTGATAACATTATTGCACAACTCGATAAACGCCGCGCGCAGGTTTATGTTGAAGCAAATATTATTGATATGAATATATCAAATGGTTTTACATGGGCACCATCTGTTTTAGGTGGCGCAAGTGGTGGTAACGGAACAACAATTCCATTTGGATTTAATGCAACACAAGGTGCACCATTATTTTTCTCACAAACAGGAACAACTCCCGATCCAACAAGTTTAGGAAATGTTTTGGGTGGTGCTGCATTAGGAATTATGGGCACAAGTCCAATTAATTTAGGACCATTTAGTTTGACTCCTGGTGCCTTATTATTTGCAATGAAAACAGATGCAAATTCAAATATTTTGCAAACTCCAAGTATGATGGTTTCTGATAATGAACCAGCTTCATTTGCATCAAACCAGGAATATAGTGCTGTGTATACAGTACAAAATACTACAGGAAATGGAACTGTTCAACAACCAACAAAATACACAGTATCTACCGAACTTAAAGTAACACCTCAAATTTCACGCGCCGACTTTGTTACCATGAAAATCAATTTAAAACTTGATGATGCTGGTGCAATAGATGATAAAACTGGGGCACCAAACCCTATTAGCAAGCGTTCTGCGGAGTCTGTTGTGATTGTTCAAAATGGACAAACAGCTGTTATAGGTGGATTAACACAAGATAAAACTACAGTAACAGATTCTAAAGTTCCATTGCTTGGAGATATTCCTATCCTTGGCTGGTTATTTAAAAAGTCTTTGAGAAATAAAGTAAAAACTAGTTTAAATGTATATATAACACCACATATTGTTCGTAATTCTGAAGATCTTGAAAAAATTTATAGTCAAAAAATTAAAGACCGTGATGATTTCTTAAAAATTTATTACGGTGATAAATACAGAGATCAAGAATTTTATTCTAAACTTCCAACAGAAGAAGCAGGAAAAGCACCTCCTCCAAAAAAAGAAGATTTTAGTAATAACAATGAAAATCAAAACAATACGCAAGTTGATCCTTTACCGAAAAAGGCTCCATTGCCTAGCGAAGATCCGAACCCAATTAACGCGCCTTCTAGCAATGGCAGCGGTAGTGGAGGATTTGGATTCCCACAATCAGCGCCAGCATCTGCTCCACCGCCTCCTCCCTTTAATAATTAAATAAAAGAGGTGCAAACAGCTCAATGACAAATAAGCAAGAAAATACGAACAATAGCGATGCTGTGAATAACATTTTTTCTAAAATTAAAGCAACAAAAGAAAATATTGATGCAAATGAATATTCTTCTAAAAATAGAAATATGGAAGACATTTTACATAATGATTTTCGTATTTCTCAAAATCAAATAGAAGAAGCAATATTAGAACAAAAAGCAACGAATCGATCTCTAAGTGAAATTTTAATTGAAAATGAATTGATTCTTGAAGTTGACATGCTAAAAGCGCTTGCAATTCATTTAAATCTTGAGTTTCGCGATAACTTTCCTTTTCATGAAATTAATCCTAAATTAATTTCTAAATTAAATATAAGTTTCTGTTTACAGCATATGTTTATTCCTATTTCAGAAGATGAGCTTAACGTAACTGTTGCTGTAGCAAATCCTTTAGACACGGTTAGTATTGATGATCTTCGAGTTCTTTTAAATAAAAATATTAAACGAATTGTTGCTCCAAAAGATCTCGTTGAAGCTGCTATTAATAATGTTTTTGAAAGACAAGAACTAGTTGATCAAAACAAAGGTCTTACAGCAGATGATGAAATTGATGGTATTGAAGGCCTCGATGTCGCTCATAACCTTCTTCAGGATAATGAAGAAGCTCCTGTAAGAAAAGAAGTAACAGCAATCATTCGTCGTAGTATCTCTGAAAAAGCATCTGATATTCATATTGAACCTTTTGAAGATCGAGTATCTGTGCGCTTTCGTGTCGACGGAAGACTTAAAGAAGTACGTGTTATTCCAAAAAAATACCAATCAAGTGTTTCTACCCGTATTAAAATATTAGCTAAATTAAATATTGCTGAAAGTAGACTTCCCCAAGATGGTCGTATTACTTTAAAAGTAGGAACTCGAGAAATTGATGTGCGCGTTAGTACTCTCCCTATTAAATTCGGGGAAAGAATTGTGTTACGTATTCTTGATAAATCGGGTGGATTGCCAAATTTAGACGATATTGGATTACCCAAAGCGTTACTTAAAAATTTTAAACAAGTAATCAATCAAAAACATGGAATTGTTTTAGTTACAGGACCTACAGGTTCCGGAAAAACAACCACTCTTGCATCTGCATTAATGCATATCAATAAACCAGATGTAAGTATTATAACGGTTGAAGATCCCGTGGAAGTTCAGCTTCCAGGAGTAAGTCAAGTTGAGGTAAATGATCGGGCAGGACTTAGTTTTGCTGCAGCGTTACGTTCTATTTTACGTCAAAACCCAAATATTATTTTAATAGGTGAAATTCGTGACGCGGAAACAGCTCAAATTGCTGTGCAAGCTTCGATTACGGGTCACCTTGTATTTAGTACTCTGCATACAAACGATACTGCGGCTTCTGTTACTCGTCTTGTTGACTTTGGAATTGAACCTTTTCAAATTACAACTGCTGTTGTTGCTATTTTAGCTGTCCGACTTGTTAGAAAAGTATGCATGAATTGTCGCGAACAAACGACTCATACTGCAGAAGAATTAAATTTATTTGGATTAACAACGAAACAAACAGCAGGAAAAGTTTTTTATAAAGCCAGAGATGGTGGATGTCCTAATTGCAAGACAAGTGGATATTCAGGGCGTATTGGTATTTATGAACTTCTTGTATTTGATGAACACGTAAGAAATTTTGTTTTAAAAAGTTCCGATGGTGCCAGTTTGAAAAAAATGTGTGTGCAACGTGGTATGAAAACACTAAGAGATTCTGCGCAAGAACGTTTTTTAAATGGAGAAACAACTCTTGAAGAAGCTCTTTATGCAACTCAAGCTGAACATGAACAAGAAAATGAGGTAATTTAATTATGCCGATGTATTCTTACAGAGGCCAAAATTCTAAAACTGGAAAAAAAATTAAAGCTTATATTGAAGCTGAATCACCTAAAGATGCAAAACTAAAATTAAAAAAACAAAATATCTACGTTCTTGAAATGAAAGTAGATAATAGATCTAGTGCCGCTGAAGGCAAATCTGGAATTATTGCAATCTTAAATCGAAAACCACCAAAACAAGAAGATATTGCTGTTGCTACAAAACAATTTGCTATTTTGTTACGATCAGCAGTTGACATTAATGACGCCTTAAGAGCTATTTCAGAACAAGTTGAGAATGAAGAATTAAAATCTGTTTATATAAAAATGAGAGAATTAGTTTCGGAAGGAAAATCTTTATCCGATGCTCATAAAAACTTTCCAAAAGTTTTTACAAATATCTATACAAATATGATTGCTGCTGCTGAAAAAGCAGGCGCACTTCCTTTAGTAATGCAAAGATTATCTGAATTTATTACATATCAAATAGAAATAAAAAGAAAAGTTGTAGGTGCGTTAACTTATCCTGCTTTAATGGTTGTTATGGCAATTGCTGTTGTCATTTATTTATTTGTTAAAGTAATGCCTCAAATGACAAAATCATTTACCACACTTAAAGTAACACTCCCTTGGTATACCATTTTAATGAATGATATTTCAAATTGGATGCAAGATTGGTGGCTTATTTGTATTTTGTTTCTTGCAGGAATTGGTTTTGCCATTTACTCTTGGTCTAAGACTGAAAAAGGTCGTTATAAAATCGATTTGTTTATGTATACTGCACCCATTTTTGGACCACTCATACAAAGAGTTACCGTTTCTCGTTTCTCTAAAACTCTTTCAACAATTTTATCGAGTGGCGTAAGAATTGTAGAAGGTTTACAACTCACAAGAAAAGTAGTTGGAAACACTGTAATGGAAAAAGCTTTGGATGAGGCTATCATTAAAGTTCAAGATGGAGATAAACTTGCAACTGCGTTGGAAAGAACAGGAAGATTTCCAACAATGGTTATCCACATGTTAAGAACAGGAGAGAAAACAGGGCAATTAGAAGAAATGCTTGTAAATATTTCTGATGTTTATGATGAAGATGTGAATAATCAAATTGTAGCAACAACACGCTTAATTGAACCAGCTATGATGGTTTTTATGGCTGTAATCGTTTTTATGATGGTAATGGCCGTAATTGGACCTATGATGGCTGCCATGAACCAGTTGCATTGAGTTCTAGTATTTGTATAATTATATTTCTTTTTAGACTATGGGGATGTTAACTTATGAAAATGAAAAATTTTTTAAAATTAAAAAGATCTTTAAATTCACAAGCAGGTTTTTCTCTTATTGAGATTATCATTGTTGTTGCTATTATTGGTACATTAATGGGAATTATTGTGGCTCGTATTTCTGGAGGTAATGACCAAGCTAAATCAGGTATTACCGATACTAAAGCTTATACTCTTCAATCAAAATTAATTCAGTATCAATTAGCAGTAGGTAAATACCCAACTTCAGCTCAAGGCCTTCAAGCCTTAACAACCAATCCTGGAACACCAATTGCTTCTGCAGATGATCTTACAGATGGTTGGGGAAATCCTTTTGATTATAAATTAACAGCAAAAGGCCCTCTAATTACATCTAATGGTGCAGAAGGCACTCCAAATAGTGCCGGTTCACTTTGTTACTTAAATGGTAAAAAAGCGGATTGTAAAACCATAGATGCGGGAGCAACAAACTGAAACTCCCCTCGCTCAATTTTATTTGTTTAAGATTAATTCAAAATAAAAAAAATCGAAGACAAGATGGTTTTACTTTAATTGAAATCATCATTGTCCTTGGGATTATTGGTGCTATTGCAGGTGTTGTTATACCCAATTTAACCCTTTCTGTTGATTCCCAAATGTCCTCTAGTCTAAGAAGTTTAACGGGTCAAATTCGAGCTGCATACGATGATGCCATCTTTTCAGGTCGTCTGCATAGAATGATATTCGATATAAAAACGGGAGAATATTGGGTCGAGCAAGCACCGCTTGGTTTTGAAGGGCGCCCTCCTCTAATGGATTCAGATTCTGAATCCGAATCGTTATTAAAAAAAGATAAAAGAAACGATTTGATCAAACTTTTTGATGAACAATATAAAAATAATTTTGATAGACAAATGCCTACAAGTACTGCTTCAAATATGAAATATTATTCCATACGGAGTATACCAGTTGTTCAAAGAAAAATATTAAAACCCATTGAATGGCGTGAAATAAATGATGCTGTTACATACCGACAAAAACTTCAAGGTAATGTTGTTTTTGCTCAAATTCTTTCTGCCGTATCATCTAAAAAATTTGATTTTGTAGCAATTACTAATAATAATGACAAGTCAAAAAAAGAATATGCATATATTTATTTTTTACCTAATGGAACAGCTACGGCAACTTCAATTAAGTTGGCGACTCGTTCTAAAAATATTGAAACTTCTATTAATGAAGAAGGCCCTAAATTCACCATAAATTTAAATTCTCTTACTGGCGAATCCAATTTGCTAGAAGGCTTTCAAGATGCAAACTTTACTTTACCAAGAAAATAAAAATTTAAATTTAGCAAATCAAAAAATAAATCATTCTGAAAAAGGATTTACTTTAATAGAATGTATCCTTGCTGTTGGAATTTTATCAATTGTTGTTGCTAGTATTGTTGGTTTACAATCATCTATTATTTCAGTTACTCAAATAGCAACTGATGGTATGAGAGCTTCTTGGGCTGTTCGTTCCACAATAGCACAAATGCAATATTTAGTTGAAATGCAAGGCCAATCCAAATTGCCTGAGAATACTACGTTTCCATGGGTTACAGATAATCAATTTGTGATCACAATTAATAGAACAGAATTAAAAGATGTTAAAATTTCACAATTTTTAACAAGTGCCATGGGTGTATATAATATTGTAAATCCTGCAGGTAATGAAAATATTGATTCAGAAAGAATGTTTTCTTCTATAAATAATGTTTTAGATCAAAACTTATCCTCTAGTCCAAAAGGTTATTTTAGTAACTTTACCATAAATGTAAAGTGGAATAGCGGTTTAATTCCCAAAACAATATCTGAAGGTTTTTTCTTTATTGATAATGATACTTTTAAAGGAATTTCCGAAAAATTACCTAAAATTGGGAATAGTGATGATAAGGATTCTGGCGGTGATAAGAGCGGCAGCACTTCCAATGGAGGAAGTACTAGCGGTGGAACAAATAGTGGTTCAAATAATGGTACACCCAGTGGTGGCGCTGGTGGCGGCGCAGCAGGTGGATCAAAATGAATAACTCACAAAATGGTTTTACTTTAATAGAAATTATTTTATCCATTTCAATATTGGCTACTATAGGCGTTTTAACTATTAATATATTATCTACACAAATTGATACTAGAGAAAAAGTAACAGCGCAAAATACAGCTCAGCATTCCATAAATATGGCTATGGAACGAATTTATTCGGATATTCAAAGTGCTTACATTACAAATCCAAATGATTCAAATTCTTTAAATACAAATATACGTCCTATAATACCTCAGTTTTCGTTTAAAAATGAAAATTTAATTATGTCAGTTAAAAATTATAAATCACTTATTGAAAATTCAAATCAAAGTAACTTAGCTATTGTTCGATATTATATTCGTCCCAACCCTAAAGACACAAAAACAATGCAACTTATTCGTGTAGTAGATACAGATATGGTTGAAAAAATAGAAAATACAGGAGTAGGAGTATCTGAAGTATTGGTCCCAGATTTAAAAGAATTTTCACTTAGCTTCTGGAATGGAACAGAGTATCAAAGAGAATGGGACTCAACAGCAAATGATACCCAAGGAAAACTCCCCAAATTAGTTAAAATTCATTTACAGAGTTACTTTAGACAAACAAATGCGGAAAAACAACTGACTGAAGTCTCACCAACAACGAAACAAGAAAGAAGATTTATTGCTCTCGACACAATTGTATATATTATGAGCACAATAGGTGTTCAAGAAATGACTACCCAATCTGGAGATTATAAATGGCAATAAAAAAATTAATCTCCCTCAAAAATAAAATTCTAAATTTGAAAAAAAAACAAAACGGCTTTGCACTTATATTTGTACTTGTCTTTGTTGCCATGATTATGGGTGTAGTCGGTGATATTGTTTATCAAACCCAAGTGGGAGCAAGAGGTTCAATTGAAGAACGAAATGGCCTCGATGCACAAGCAACCGCTTTAACAGGAATTGAATTTGCTAAAATAATGTTATCTTTAAGTATATTATCAGAAAAATATCAAGGTAATCCTTTAGTACCCATTCCTAAAAATTTATATAATTTATTAAATGGACAACCCATAGGCTCGTCTGGTTTAGAAAAATTAGAAGAATTATCGGGAGCAAATATTTCTAAAGCGATTGCACCTGGAATACAACAAGCACTTAAAGTTATTCCTGGATATTTTGTATTAAATATTTCATCTGAAAACTCAAAATTAAATTTAAATTTATTGCAATCCACCTATTCAGCAGATACTCAAAAAGCCTTATTACGTATTTTTTCTACTCCCGATTCACAAAAATTTATAGAATCTATGGGGTATACTCCACAACAATTAGTTGATAACTTAACAAGTTACATTAAAATTTCCTCAACAAATAATGCTGCCGCTGGTGCATATGATAATATTGGTGCAAAATACAAAGCTAAAAATGGTGGTTTAGAGTCTTTAGAAGAATTAAGAAGAATTCCAGGATTCCATTTAGATGATATTTACAATATGTATTCCCCTTATTTCACAATATGGCCTATTGTGCCAAAAAAAGGAAATTTAAATATAAATAATGTTCCTGTTGAACTTGTTGCTGCTTTGTTGACACAAAATGGTCAAGAAGTAAACAACCAAGAAATGGATACATTTGAAAATTTTAGGGAAAAACCAATTATTAAAGAATCTCCTAAAGATTGGTTTGCTAAAAATTTACCCGCAACAAAAGATAACCCAGATACAGTAAAAATCATTGAGCTTTTATTTGGAAACACCGATACCATATATCGTGTTGAATCGAGAGGTGTTGTAAACGGAGTTGAAAAAACATTGGTTGTTATTTTACAACAAGGTGATTTTTCCAGCAAAGGAAACGACAATAAGGGAACTGATAATAAGGATAATGACAACAAAGGTAACGATAATAAGGGAACTGATAACAAAGATAAAGATAATAAAGGAAATGATAACAAAGGTAACGATAATAAGGGAACTGATAACAAAGGAAATGATAACAAGAAAACAAATTCAACTCCTAGTTTTAATGTTATTTATAGCATGTGGAAGTAAGTTCTTATGTTTTTAAAAATGCTTTTTTCCATTTCTATCGCTATACTAGTTACCATTTTGGGACATTATTATTTATATTCCCGTATCATTTTTCCTATTTTTGGCAAAAGTCCTTTTTGGATTACAACTTTTACATGTCTCTGGTCTATGACTTTTTTTGGTTTTATTATTTTACGTATCGTCCCACATTTTTTAAGAAAAATATTTGAAATTTTCATGTTCATATGGATGGGAGTTGCTTTTTTATTTACACTTGTTTGTCTTTTAACCTCTCCAATAAACATGTTTTTAAAAGCTAATAATTACAATACAGCTTATTTAAGTTACTTTGTTTTATTCTCAGGAACAATTTTAACAATATATTCAATGTATTTAGCTTTAAAAAAGCCTATTGTTATTGAAAAAGAAATTAAAATAAAAAACGACCTTCCAAAAATAATTAATGAACTTAAATTTGTTGTATTAAGTGATATCCATGTTTCAGGATTAATTGGTAGAAAAAAAATGAAATATCTTGCTGAAGTTGTAAACCAACTAAAACCAGATATTATTTTTATTACTGGAGACCTAATGGATGGATCAGTTAACCAATTAAAAAAAGAAATCGCTCCTCTTGAAACACTTTATGCAAAATATGGGATTTATTATATTACAGGAAATCATGAATATTATAGCGGTCCTTTAAATTGGAAAAGACATTTTGCAGAAAAATTTCATTGGAAAGTAATTTCTAACTCTTCACACTCCCTTAAAATAAATGATTTAGTAATAAATATTTTAGGAATAGAAGACAGACATTGGCTTAGTTATGAAAAAATCCCAAGAAAGCTCGATAAACGTTTGCATCAAGCAGTCCATCATTTAGAACAAAAAGGTTTTCAAAAAGAACACTCTTTAAATGTTTTATTAGCTCACCAGCCTAAGGATTCGCGATTATTGGTTCAATTTCCATTTATTGATCTACAAATTTCAGGCCACACTCATGGGGGTCAAATTTGGCCTTTACAATATATTGTAAAAAAAGACCAAAAATATGTTAAAGGGCTTTATCAAATAAACGAAAACCAACAAATTTATGTTAACCAAGGCACAGGATTTTGGGGACCACCTATGCGCTTAGGAACAAATTGTGAAATATCGCTATTAACTTTTAAACAAGAGAAGGAAAGGAGTTGAATTTAAATCATTCATTTATGTTATCTTATATGTTTGATTTTTAAGTTTAATATGAAAGCTTCTCTTTTATACTTAATATTTATATTTCAATTATTTACCAATTTAAATTCTTATTCTCTTGAAACAATTCTTACAATGCATGTTAGAGATCGTTATCCTGAAATTGTAATTGAAAATAATAAAATTACCGGTCCTTTAATAGATATTATAAATGAAGCTGCAGAAAATATAGGAATAAAAATTGAATTTATTGAAGCCCCTTTTACAAGAACTCTAATAGATTTAGAAAATGGCAAAGTTGATTTATGCCCTCGTTTTTCAAAAACACCGGAACGTGAAGAATTTGCTTATTTTCTAGGGCCAATTTCAAGAGTGAATAAAATTGTTTATTTTATTGTGCCAAAAGGACAAGAAAAAATAATTAAAAGTTATGATGATCTTAAAAAATATCCTGTAGCCATTAAACGAGGTACTCATTATTTTGAAAAATTTAACAAAGACAATTCTATTCATAAATTAGAATACAAAGATGATGAAAATATGTCTTTGATGTTTATGAATAAAAGATTCAAAGTCATAGCAATAAGAGACTATTTATCCTTGATAAGATATTTTGAAAAAAATAATTTCAAAGATTATACAAAAGCCATATATAGGCATGAAGAAATTGATGAAATTTTTTATGGGATGTCAAGAAAATCTCCGCATTTAGACAAAAAAGAAGTGTTAAATAAAGTTTTAAATAAAGTTTTAAATAAAATGCGAATCGAAGGACGTATAAAAAAAATCTATGAAAAGTATGGTATTAAAGATTAACTCTACACTCTAATATAACTTTCTTGAATTTGTACTACATTTTGAATTGTTACTTTAACAGGGCAGGATTTTCCAGCGGCTACTAATTTTTTAAATTCTTCTTCGGTACAATTTGTTTTTAAAAAATATTGAACAATTATTTTTGAAACCCGTCTTGGTGCCGTATCCATTATTTTTTCTACTTCAAAATGAATATTTTCAAGAGGAATCGCACTTTTTGTGGCATACAAAGACATAATCGTAGTGCCGCAAGCCCCTAAAGAAGAAGCAAATAGATCTGTTGGAGAAAAACAACTTCCATCACCACCATTGTCTACAGGAGCCGTCGTTTTAATTAATGCTCCAGATGAATTATGCTTAATTTCTGTAGTTTGAGGTGCTACTAATTGTCCCGTAAATTTCACAGACATTCAATAAATCCTTCTAAAATGTTAAAGAAATCCTTGCAGCTATTCCTTGGAGGGAATAACACTAGTGAGTTGTTAGGTCAAGATGGAGGTTTTTGAGTATGTATGAGTCCGTATTATTTGTTCATTCCTGGTTGCGTTGGATTATTAGTATTTTTCTTATCCTCGTTTTATTTCGCTCCATTTCAGGTTGGCGCCAAAAGACTCCCTTTGCTAAAAAAGATAAAGTATTGGGTGGCATTTTAGTAGGATTTACTCATTTGCAACTTATTATAGGTCTTGTATTATATTTTGCATTAAGTCCCATAACACAATCAGCCCTTAATAATATGGGTTTTGCTATGAAAAATGCGAGTTTACGTTTTTGGGCGGTTGAGCATATATTTACTATGCTTGTATTTGTTGTTTTAGTTCAATTAGGAAGAACTTTGTCTAAAAAATCTAAAGACGATGTGAAAAAACACAAAACTGTAGCTTTATATACAGGCATCGCTGTATTGGTTTTAATAGCAGGAATGCCTTGGTCTTTTCGTAAAGAAATAGGACGTCCTTTATTTTTAGATTTTCAAACAAAGGCACAACAATAATAAATAAATTTATCGAATATTTAACTTTATTAGAAAGAGAAATATGCAAGATACGCAAGGTTTTCCAGATCAAAGAATGGTAAAAATAGCTAAAGTAGGTATTAAGGATGTCTGCCATCCCATATTTTTTTCAGACATAGGTCAGGATAATTTTGTTACCTTTCCTACCACTGCAACATTTTCTTTTTTTGTTGAACTTTCCTCAACAAAAAAAGGAACTCATATGAGCCGATTTCCGACAATTTTATATGAATTCGCACCAAATTTTAATTTAAAAAAATTTGAAGAAATGGCTCACGCCATTAATAATAAATTAGAAAGTCAAACTTCATTTATTGAAACTAAGTTTACATATTTTTATGAAAAATATGCTCCTGTTTCGAAAACGAAAGGTATAGCGGATCTACAAATTCAATTAAAAATAAAAGCAAACTCAATAAATAATACAACTGAAACTGTAATGAGCATTCAAATTCCTGTAAAAAGTTTATGCCCGTGCAGTAAGGCAATTTCTGAATATGGCGCTCATAGCCAAAGAAGTCATATGACAATCACTTTATGGAATCCTAAATTATCTATTCAAGAATGCGTTGCTATTGCTGAATCTTCTGCAAGCTCAGCAATATATCCTGTCTTAAAAAGAGTGGATGAAAAATACGTTACTGAAAAAGCTTACAATACTCCTAGATTTGTAGAAGACCTTGTTCGTGAAGCAGCTATTCAACTTAAAGAAAAATCTGGAATTTCAAAGTTTGAAGTAAGTGCAGAAAATTTTGAATCCATACATAATCATAATGCTTGGGCTTTTGTAACAAGTGATGATTTATAAATAAAATTTATTTTATTATCAAAAATTAATACATCAACACAATAAATCATTAGATATAATTTTAAACTTATTGCTAAACAACATAATTAAAAAAATATAGTTAATATTATAAAATACTTATTTACCACGAAATATTATATTTGTAAAATTTACAAATATCTATAAATTATAATATTTTTCCATAAGTTATAAACAATTTACATCATTTTTTATTCATCTATTTCAATAATACAAACGAATTTATGTAATTATTTTTGCCAATATTTTTATCTTATGCTATTTCAAAAAAGATTTTTTAATCACTTCTCTGATATTTGTTATAAAAACAAACTTTGTAGAATTAAAAGAATAATTTATATTAAATGCCAATAAAGGATTATATATGGCTATTTTTTCCAATATTATATCAAAATTAAAACAACCAGATTCTATTGAAGCAATAGAAGATCAAACAAAAATAAATATCGATTATAAATATTGGAGAATTCGAATTTTTTATTCAATGTATATAGGATATGCTGTTTATTATTTCACAAGAAAATCGTTTACATTTGTTATGCCTAATATTTCTTCAGAACTTCATTTAGATAAAGCAAGCCTTGGATGGATTGGAAGTTTATTAGCAATTAGTTATGGAATTAGTAAATTTATTAGTGGAATTATTTCAGACAACGCTAATGCTCGTTACTTTATGGCAATTGGTTTGATCATGACAGGAATCATAAATATTATTTTTGGTCTCTCTTCTGCATTTTGGGTTTTTGCACTTTGTTGGACATTAAATGGTTGGTTTCAAGGTTTTGGGTGGCCTCCATGCGCAAAATTTTTAAGCTATTGGTATTCTCAATCGGAACGCGGTAGATGGTGGGGTGTATGGAATACATCTCACAATTTAGGTGGAGCAATAATTCCTATTTTTATGGTGTTTTTTGCAAATTCATTAGGATGGCGTTATGCAATGCAAATTACAGGATTGAGCGCAATTATTGTTGGATTATGGCTTGCAAATAGACTTAGAGACACACCTGCAAGTTTAGGACTCCCAACAATTGAAAAGCATAGAAACGAAAACACAATTCAATATATAAATCAAAATGAAAATAATACTTCGCTTAAAGAAATATTTTTTAAATACATTTTTAAAAATAAATTTATTTGGATTTTAGCAATAGCTTATTTTTTTGTATATATTGTTCGAATTGTAATGAATGATTGGACAATGCCATATTTAATTGAAAAAAAAGGTTATTTAAATTCTACAAAAGCGGGCACAGTAATTGCTGCTTTTGAAGTTGGTGGTTTTTTTGGAAGTATTGTGGCAGGGTGGTTTTCAGACATTCTTTTTAAAGGCGGAAGAGGACCTGTTAATTTTTTATTTGCATTATTACTATCTGTATTTTTAGTTATTTTTTGGCAATATACCTCAGCAAATATTTGGATAGATTCTTTATTAGTAGGTTCCATTGGATTTTTTGTTTTTGGTCCACAAATGCTAATTGGTATTGCTGCAGTTGAATTATCTCACAAAAAAGCGGCCGCTACCTCCACCGGTTTTATTGGATGGATAGGTTATTTAGGTGCTTTTGTTGCAGGCGGTCCTGTTGGAATTATATTAGACAAATGGGGTTGGAATAGTTACTTTACTATATTAATATCTTGCTCAACAATTTCAATGTTATTTTTAAGTCTATTATTTAAAGCAAGATATTATAAGTATAAATCAGCTTAATAAATTAAACTGTTAAAACTTCTTTTTCTTTTATGGCACAAAGTTCATCAACTTTTTTAACATAAGAATCTGTAAGTTTTTGAACTTCTTCATTTGCACGTTTAACTTCATCTTCAGACCAACCAAATTCTTTTTGAGAAGCTTTTGCTTTCGTATTTCCTTCTTGTCTATGATGACGGACAGCAACTTTAGCTTCTTCACCAATTTTTTTTACTTGTTTTGCCATTTCTTTACGACGATCTTCTGAAAGCGCAGGAATTGGAATACGAATGACTTTACCATCATTATTTGGAGTTAAACCTAAACCCGAAGTTAAAATTGCTTTTTCTACGATTGGTAACATTCCTTTATCGAAAGGGTTTACCGTAATTAAACGTGCTTCAGGAGTAGCTAATGTTGCGACTTTGCTTAAAGGCATTAATGTGCCATAAGAATCAACTCTAACATCATCAAGTAAAGAAGTAGATGCTCTACCCGTTCTCACTTTTTGTAAGTCGGCTTGCAATGAGCTAATTGTTTTATCCATACCTTCTTTTACTTTATTAACAAGTTGTTTTTTATCCATATAAATATCCTTTATATATTATTGCTTAAAACAAAAAAGCAGTTAAAAACTGCTTTTTTAGTATTCGATCTATACTACAAATTACCAGCCAACGCTGCTTCTTTTAAAGTTTTTTCTTATTTTCTCAATTCCACTCCAAACAAGTTCTCCAGTAGAGATATTAACAAGCTTCATTTCAATTTGATATTGAACAGAGCTTTTACCACCTTGTTTTGAAACTATGCTTGAAATTGCACCAGATAAGAAAAAGTCAGCGCCATATTGATTTCCTGGACCTTTAACTTGACCTTTTTTCACAACACCAGATTGTTGATATTTATATTCATTTAAAATTTTCTTACGAGCATCACCATCTAGAAAACGAACTTTTCCATCATTTAAAATTTGACTTCTTAAATCTTCAAATAATGCTTTTGTATCAATGATTTCACTTGTTCTATTTTCCATGTCATCTACAAGAACAAAAGGACGATCCGTTCCTTTTTTTTGCATATCATCACGCCAATTTTGCACCCAAGGAGCAGCAGACATATCTTTAACCATTTTTTGAACAGTTAATGTTGCATCAGTAGGGTTCCATTTATCATCCAAAATTTGAGCTTGGTTTGCATCACCATAATCACCTTCAAATGAAGCACACCCTGTGAAAGCAAGGGAAACTGCTAACAAAAGAGGAGATATATACAATACTTTTTTTGTATTTAACATTTAAAACCCTTTCTTTATTATTTACAAAAGCAATATAGGCATTTTTAATCTTTACCTAAATCGAACGCTTCAAAGTATATGCTCTTTGATAGGACACTTGCAAGAGTTCCGCAACATGCATAATGTGCAATTCTGGTTTAGACTGATGCGTTCTGAGGATTTAAAATATGGCAAAAAAAACATCCATTCAAGTTGGTGAAAATATAAAATTTGATTTCCTTATTATTGGAAGTGGTGTCGCAGGCGCATCAGCCGCTTTAAAATTAAGTAAACTTGGAAAAGTGGGTCTTCTTTGTAAAGAAACATTATTTGAATGTAACACGCGCTGGGCTCAAGGAGGAATCGCTTCCGTATTAAGTGAAAATGATTCCTATGAATCACATACACAAGACACATTAATTGCGGGAAATGGACTTTGCCATGAAGCCACAGTTCGTAAAGTTGTTGCAGCTGGTCCGAAAGCAGTTCAAGAACTTATTGATATGGGAGTAGCCTTTACTCCTAGTGAATCTCAAAACCAATATGACTTTGAATATCATCTCACCCAAGAAGGTGCGCATAGCGCTCGTCGTATTATTCATGCTGCAGATATGACGGGAGCAGCATTACAAAAAACCCTTGTAGAAAAAGTAACAGAAAATCCCAATATCGTAATACTCGAATTTCATACCGCAATTGATCTAATTGTAACTGATAAAGTTTGCCCTGATTTTTCAAGAAATCGTGTTTTAGGTGCTTATGTTATAAACGAAAGAGACAATATTATTTCTGCTTTATTAGCGAAAGCAACAATACTTGCTACAGGTGGTCATGGAAAATTATATTTATATACTACAAATCCTGATGTAGCTGCAGGTGATGGTGTTGCCATGGCTTGGAGAGCAGGAGCAAGAGTTGCTAATTTAGAATTTATGCAATTTCATCCTACTTGTTTATATAGCCCTAGAGCAAAAAACTTTCTTATTTCTGAAGCAATGCGTGGTGAAGGGGCCATTTTAAAATCTAAAAATGGCAAAAGATTTATGGAAGATGCCCATCCATTAAAAGAACTTGCCCCCCGTGACATTGTAGCAAGAGCAATTGATGCCGAAATTAAAAAAACAGGTGAAGCTTATGTTTTACTAGATATTTCACACAAAGATCCTGACTTTATAAAAGCACATTTTCCAGGAATTTATTCAAAATGTTTAAGTCTTGGTATTGATATCACAAAAGATCCCATTCCCGTAGTTCCAGCAGCTCATTATAGCTGTGGCGGTATCGTAACAGACACAAGAGGCCGTACTGGTATTAAAGCTTTATGGGCTATTGGTGAAGTGGCTTGTACTGGTTTACATGGAGCCAATCGTCTTGCCTCAAATTCTCTTTTAGAAGGACTCGTTTTTGCTGATTTTGTCTATGAAGATATTAAAAATCTCTGGCCAGATTTACAAAATTATTCTATTCCAGAGGTACCTAAATGGCAAATAGGCAAAGCGGGCGAACCCGATGAAATGGTCGTTATCAGTCAACTTTGGGATGAAATTCGCCGCACTATGTGGAACTACGTAAGTATTGTGCGTACTGAAAAAAGACTTTCTCGCGCAGCAGCTCGGATTGATCAAATTTGCCAAGAGATAGAGACATATTACTGGAATATAATTCCAAGTAGATCTCTTGTTGAGGTTCGAAATCTGGCTGTCGTAGCGCAGTTAACCGTAAAATGCGCCAGAATGAGAAAAGAAAGCAGAGGGATTCATTATTCTCTAGATTATCCTTATACTGATGATATCAATTATAAAAAAGATACCGTCGTTATAAGTTAATATATATTTATCTTTCAATATTGGAGAATTCTATGCTTCTTTCGCTTATCATACCAACATATAATGAAAGCAAAAATATTCCAATTTTAATTGAACGAATAGCACAAACTTTATCAAATATATCTAAAGAAGTGATTATTGTAGATGATAACTCTCCAGATAAAACCTGGGAAATAGCTAGAACTTTAAGCAATGAATATCCTTGGCTAAGAGTCATTCGCCGAATGTCAGATAGAGGTTTGAGCTCAGCAGTACTTGCTGGGTTTGAAATATCAGAAGGCGATGTTTTAGCTGTTATGGACTCTGATCTTCAACATGATGAAAAGGCTCTTCTATCCTTTATCACTGCCTTTGAAAAAGGAGCCGATATTGTTGTTGGCTCTCGAAAAGTAGCAGGTGGCGGAATTGAAGATTGGAGCCCCTTCCGAAAATTTGTTTCTTGGTCAGCTACCTTACTCGCTAAAATTGCCCTCACAAAATCTGTAAGTGATCCTATGAGTGGTTTTTTTGGTATAAAACGAAAAATTTATGAGACATATAAGCATGAAATCAATCCTAGAGGTTTTAAAATTCTTTTAGAATTTTTAGCACGAGCTAAAAATACACAAATAGAAGAAGTTGGATATACTTTTAGAGGAAGAATTCACGGTGAAAGTAAACTTTCTAGTAAAGTTATTTTTGATTATATATTTGCATTATATGAATTAAGCATTGGTAAATATTTGCCAACCCAATTTATTAAATATGGTATTATTGGTTTCTCTGGACTAATTATTGCAACTGCAATCATTTTTATATGCCAACATTTTACGAATTTATCTAAATCATATTCAATTGCTCTTTCTATTGAAATAAGCATTATAACTAATTTTTATTTAAATAATTATTGGACTTTCAAAAACTTTAAATTAAAAGGGCTTTGGAAAATCATTCGAGGCCTTGCCACATTTCATGCAATTTGTTTAGGTGGTGCACTTATAAATCAAGCTATAGCACTTAAAATGTTAACTTATGGAATGGATGTTTATCTCTCCAATGCTTTTGGTTATTTTATTGCCGCAATTTGGAATTATATAATTAATGTTAATATCACCTGGAAAGGAAAACCAGAACATGGCTAACTATATTTATAATATGGTCAAACTTCGCAAAAATATTGCGGGTAAAGATATTTTGAAAGATATTTATTTATCCTTTTTTCACGGCGCTAAAATTGGTGTCATTGGATCGAATGGTGCTGGTAAATCAACTTTATTGAGAATTATGGCGGGTATAGATAAAGATTTTGCTGGTGAAGCATTTCCTCAAAAAGGAATAAAAGTTGGATATTTACCTCAAGAACCAAAACTAGATCCAAATAAAACTGTATTTGAAAATGTAGAAGAAGCTGTAAAAGATATAAAAGATCTTATCCGCAAATTTGATTCTTTAAATGAACGCCTTGGCGAACCACTTGAAGATGATGAAATGAATAAAATTCTTGAACAAACAGCCGTTTTACAAGACGAAATTGATGCAAAAAATGCTTGGGAAATTGATAGAACAATTGAAATTGCTATGGATGCCCTTCGCTGTCCCCCTGGCGATTCAAAAGTAACAAGTTTATCTGGTGGCGAATTAAGAAGAGTTGCATTATGTAAATTATTAATGGAAAAACCTGAATTACTCCTTCTTGACGAACCTACAAACCATCTTGATGCAGAAAGTGTTCAATGGTTAGAACGTTACCTTAAAGAATACCCAGGAACTCTTGTTACTATTACGCATGATAGATACTTTCTTGATAATGTAACAGAATGGGTTTTGGAACTTGACAAAGGAGAAGGAATTCCTTGGCAAGGGAATTATTCTTCTTGGCTAGGTCAAAAAACAACTCGACTTTCTGAAGAAGAAAAACAAGAATCCGCTCGTCAAAAAACATTAAAACGTGAACTTGAGTGGATGAGCATGTCCCCTAAAGCAAGACAAGCAAAAAGCAAATGGCGAATTTCTGCGTACAATGAACTTCTAAAAGAACAAAATGAAAAACAAGAAGGAATTCGAGAAATTGCTTTTCCACCAGCTCCAAGACTTGGAGATAATGTTGTAGACTCTGTTAATTTAACAAAATCTTTTGGTGATAAATTACTATTTGAAAATCTGAACTTTAAACTTCCTCCAGGAGGAATTGTTGGGATAATCGGCCCTAACGGAGCTGGTAAAACAACTCTCTTTAAAATGATTGCTGGACTTGAAAAACCAGATCAAGGTGAACTAAAAATTGGGGAAACCGTAAAAATTAGTTACGTTGATCAAAATAGAGAGTCTCTAGATAGCGATAAAACAGTATTTCAAGAGCTAAGCCAAGGAAAAGAAATGATCATGGTTGGTAACAAAGAAATTCCAGCCCGTTCTTATATTTCAAGCTTTGGATTCCGCGGAGCAGATCAGCAAAAAGCTGTAGGAAAGTTATCTGGCGGTGAACGCAATAGACTTAATTTAGCTAAAATGGTTATGAATGGTGGTAACTTGTTACTTCTTGATGAGCCTACAAATGATCTCGATGTTGATACTTTAAGAGCACTAGAAGATTCTCTTGTCTCTTTTCCAGGTTGTGCTGTTGTTATTAGCCATGATCGCTATTTCTTAGACCGCATTGCAACACATATTCTTGCCTTTGAAGGTAACAGTAATGTTGTTTGGTTTGAAGGTAACTATCAAGACTATATGGCAGATAAAAAACGCAGACTTGGCGAAGATGCCGTTAATCCAAAAAGAATCAAGTTCAAAAAACTAGTTCACTAATTTTTTGAACTTTTTTACAAAGAAATAATTTTTTTATTTCTTTGTCATTTTTATTATTTAAGAACGTAACTTGGCATAGAATCTTTAAAAAGAGATAATATACTCGAAAATTTTACTTCCCCATTTCCAATTTCAAACATTCCCTTTTCAGGATGCAAACCAATTTTAATATAATAATAATATTTTCCTTTATAGACATAGCCAGGAAGATATTGTCTATATTTTAGTTTTTTTGCCATGACTAAAAAATCATTAAAGCTCATTTTTCCACCGGAGTTATCTGGAAAAAAGCCATTCTCATTTTTTACCATATTATTCATAAAATCACTTACAGAATACCTTCCTTCATATGAACTTCGAATTGCTAATTTATTTAAAAAACTTCTAAATTTGTCTATTTTTCTAGCTCCAAAAAGATCAGAATATTTATAGTCTGAGATCCCCATATAGATTTTTTTATTTTGATAAATTTCCATTTTATTAATAAAAGAATAATCAAATCTTTGAGCAAAAAAATTCAAAATATCCGATTCACTACCTATTAAAATAAAAGGAGCACTAGAAACTAAAGGTTCATTATCAACAAAATTATAAGCTTTTTCTTTAAGACTAGGCTCATCAACTGTAATCAAAGAATTTTGTTTTTCAAAATGACTTTTGTATTTTATTTTACTTTTATCACTATGGCTTCCATAAGCTACTCCATGAATATCTCTCCAAATAAACACATCTTGGTATCCTTTAATACTTAAAAGAAAATCATCCATAATTTTTTTATAAATATCAAAAAAAGTAACTTTATTTTTACCAACTTCCTTTAAATCTTCTTTTAAGTATTCATTTGAAAACAAATAGGAGATAACTAAAATATATTTGGTATTTAATGAATTTTTAATTGAATTATTTTTCAATCCATTATAAAATTTAGCAACACCATTACCATCATCATATACCTGAATAAAGTTGAAAAAATTATTAAATTGACTTTTATAATCATCAAAAGAAAATTCGGCAGACACAGACTGTGACTGTGTTGTCGTTAATGATTCATTATAGGCTTGTGAAAACTCACTAGCGCTTGAAACACTAGCTGTAAAGATTTTACTGGTATTTTCTACAAGCTGATTCACAAAATCTTGAAAAGGAAACATCCCGTAAAATCTATCTTTAGGATTATATTTACCAAAACCAATATAAATACCGGGTAATTCTTTGATATCGTTTTTAATCAAAACATCTTTATTTTTGGCCAAATAATTCATAATTTCAAAACTTGTTCCAATGATTGCTATATCTCTTCTTGCAAGTTCTGTCGTGTTTTCACTAAATGGATGATAATATTCTTTTGTAGCTTCGTCGTAACTAGCCTTTGTTTTTTTAAATTCTCCATTATCTTGAATAACCGCACCAAACTTTCCTAATTTTACCTCAGAGACGGGAAGTCGAACAATTCTTACTTCCGAATAGACTGGAAAAATATAAAAACAAAAGAGAAAAAATGTTTTTATTTTTAAATACAAATATATTTTTTTCATAAAAATCCCTCATTAGATATTTATAAAATAATATTTCACATATATTCATTTTTAAAAGTCATTATATTGACACATAATTGTAAAATAAACTCATTTTAAAATGAATTTTTTTCTTTTTATTAATCATTCTTAATTATATTTTAAAAGAAAAGTAATTTAAAAATGAAAATAACAGGAAAATATCTTGGCTAATAGAAAAATATGATTTTGAAGTTCTTAATGAGAAAAATGGGTTCAAAAAAACATTTTCAGCATTTTTCTTTTAATTAATCACATTAAATTAACAAATATTATTTAATTTATGTTTTATTTATTCTATCTAAAGCTAATTCAATAAAGGATTTAACTTTAGGTGATGCGTATTTTTGAGCAGGAAATACAAATGAAAACGATCCTGTTGAATTAAATTTCCAATCTGGTAACACTTGAATTAAATTATCAAGATCATGTTTATTATTTAATACATGATTTGGTAATAATCCTATGCCATTATTTAACAAAATAAGTTCTTTAATTATTTGAAAATCATCTGACATAACTCTCGATTCATCTTTAAGTATAAAACTTTCTTTCCCTTTTATTAATTCAAAATTTCTTAGATTTAATGAATTATGCATAATTAATGAATGAGTTTTTAAATCTAATGGATGATTTATTTTATTATTATTTTTAATAAAATCATGAGATGCCCATAAAGAGAAATGAACGTCGAAAAATTTTTTTGTCCTTAATGTAGAATCACTTAATTGCCCAGCCCTAATAGCAAGATCAAAACCTTCACGTATTAAGTCTACTAATCTATTTGTTACGATAAGCTCAATAGTAACATCAGGGTATTTATTTAAATATTCACTTATAATACGAGCTAATATTGATGAAGAAATACCAACAGGAAAAGTTATTTTCAAAAGTCCTTTTGGTTTTTCCTGGCGTGAAAGAATTTCAGATTCACCTTGTTCAATAGATTTAATTGCATTCACACAATGATTATAAAATACCAAACCTGATTCCGTAATATTCAAATGACGAGTTGTTCTTTGTATTAGTGTGACACCAAGCCTTTTTTCAAGCCCTGCTATTTTGGAACTAACCGTAGTTTTAGGCATTTTCAAGAGCCTTGCAGCTCCAGAAAAGCTTTTCGTTTCAACCACTTTTGTAAATACAACAATAGCATCTAGTTCCATAAACTTGATTGTACAAAATATTGCACATAATGTCTATATTTTACTATCTAGTGTACAATCAAAAAACCGTCTATAAACGAATTTGAAACATCTTAATAATACAAGTTCTCTTGTAACTTATTAAAATACATTCATAAATAATTTAAAATTAGGATATCGCAATGACAAAAAAAATACTTATTATTCAATCAAGCCCAAGAGAAAACGATTCCATCACAAATAACCTTATCCAAAAAATAGAAGATAAAATTGTTAAAAAACACAAAAATGCTATTATTACATATAAAAATTTATCAAAAAATCCATTACCACATCCAACAAATGAAACAATAAGTGCTTATTTTACTCCAAAAGAAATGCTTACTGATGAATTAAATTCTGCAATTAATTTATCAAATAAATTAACAGACGAGTTATTAGATTCAAATATCGTTATTGTGGGCGCTCCTATGTGGAACTTTAGTATTCCTTCATCATTAAAAGCTTGGTTAGATCATATTGTACGCGTCGGAAAAACATTTTCAAAAGATGATAATGGATATTTTGGATTAGCTGAAAATAAAAAAGCAATTATTATTATTGCTAGTGGTGGAGTTTATTCTAATTCATCAATTGATTTTAATGAACCCTATTTAAGATTTATATTTAATTTTATTGGGATATCAGATATACAAATTATTAAAGCAGAAGGTTTAAGTTATCCTAATAAAAGAGAAAATGCATTAAAAAATGCAGATATAATGATTGATAATTTAATATTGTAAATATTTTAAAATAGCTTTACATAATTAATTGAGTTTTTAACTTGACAAAACCAATAACTATTCTTTAATATTTTATTCAAACAAAAAAAGGATGAATCCTTATAAAAGATACTAAAATTTAATGATATTTGGAGATCTAATGTCTATAAAAAATATAATTACACTTATTATAGCATTAACAAAAATAACATTTGCTTATTGCGAAGATTTCAAAATATCAATTCAATATCAAAATAGACCTCCCTTTTTTATTGAAAACCCAATAACTCACAAACTCACTGAAGGTATAGGATACGAAATCATTGATAAAATACTTAAAGAATCAAAAATAAATTTTGTTTATGAAAATAAACCATTAGTTAGATCTTTATTAGATATTAAAGAAAATAGATATCCAACCTGTTATCCATATGCCTATAAAAGCAAAGAAAGAGAAAAAAGCGCACTATTTAGCCTTCCATTTCAAAAAACTTCAAAATTAATTTTAGCTATTAGAAAGGATGACTTAAGATTTAAAAATTTAAATACGTTTAAAGATGTTATTTCAAAAAATGAATTATATCCAATTATTAAAATTGGATATAATCATGAAAAAGCTGTATCCGATCTTTTAGAAAAATACAAAAACTACTCTATATACAATATAGAAAAAGAAAAAAATAATAAAATTATTTCTACTTCCTCAGATCAAGAAGAAATGTTATTAAAGATAATTAAAAAAGAAGGTGATTATGCCTTTTTTACTTTAAATGAATTTGAATATTACCAAAATAAAAACAAAGATATTAAAATGTATTTAGAATACAAAGAAATAACTGACAGTAAAAATGAAGTAGTTAGGCATTTTATGTGTTCAAAAAAAGTTGGAATAGAAATTATAAATAAAATAAATCTCGCTATAAAAAAAGAAGTTAAATCTCTATAATTTTTAATGAGGTAAATATGAAAACTTTTTGTAATAAAAAAAATAGTATTATTATAGCATTATTTTGTTTTCTTTTTTTTCAAACTAAACAGAAAGCATATGGATGGAAAAACCATTCTTTAATAACAGAAATATCATTAAAAAATTCAAACATTATAAATGAAAAAAATTTAGTTCAAGCAGAAAGCATAGAAGATTTTTTGTCTAATACATCAAACTTAATTCCTGATGTTTTGTCAAATGTAGAAAATTGGACTATTTCAAGAACTCAAAAATACAATTTCACATACCCTAAAACACCTTCTGAATTAAAATTTAATGCCTCAAAAGAGGACCCTCAAATTTTACAAAAATTTCTATACGCCATAAGAATAAACCCAACGGTTAAACTAAATTTATTTTTACAATTATTACCAGGTGATTCATTAGGAAATTCAGACACATTATTAAGAAATAATGATGTCATTATTTCACCTATATTAAATGATGTAGGCGATTATAAATTTATTAAGGTTTCTAATGGTCAATATATAAATCCTCTACAAGTGATTGCAACAGCATCTGACGAACCTGATTATGGCCATGACATCAATTTATTTGCAGATAATATTAAAGATTTTAATGTAAATTTTGGATTTGGAAATCAACCGTTTGGTAATGCCAATTTTTCATTTAGCAGCCAAGCTCCCTTTCACATGGGTTTTTACCATGAATCTCCAATTGTTTATAAGCTGGCACCTTACATTAAACAAACCTATGCAGAACATAGAATAAAATTATATCAAGAATTATCAATCATGGCATTTAAGAGTGGACATCCTTATTGGGGGCTTCGGTTTTTAGGATGGAGTCTTCATTATATACAAGATTTAACTCAACCCTTTCATAATGCACCAATCCCAGGATATTCAACAACAGATCTCATTGGTTTAAACATATTAGATAAGTTAGAAGGTGCTTTTTGCAAAAAAAATAACAAAATGAATGATGCAATAAATATAATTACAAATAGGCATTTAATTCTTGAAAAATTAGTTTATGAAGAATTAGTTTATGCTAGAGTAAATAACCAATATCAGTCCTTCATAATTAATTTTTTACAAAATCAATCTCATGATAATAGTTATCCAATGGTTAATGAAAATGATGTTCGAGATGTTATTTCAAAAGAAGCTTCTTATTATACTAAACCTACTTATGGTAGTCTTATATTTTGGAGAGTAAATAAAGATACATCTGCAATTATTAGAAGATCTTTTCCTGAAAATTATACAAATGACCCAAAATATATTTTTAATGATTCTTTTCAAGCAATACAAATTTTAGAACAACAAACAGATAAAATAAAAGAAAAGATGTATGATAATGTTAATACACTTATGGCAAATGCAGGAAGTCATACCAGAAATACTGTACGTTCTATTTTTGAAAGAAGTAATTAATTAGAAAAATATTTAAATTTTCATTTTTTCTTTTCTTAAAAGTATTGTCAATTGTTTATCAAATGTAGATGCAAACTTTTGCTTATCTGCTGCGCTAAATTGAGGAGGACCTCCTTGAATTAAACCACCCTCTCTAAGAACTTGGGTGAAATTTCGAATAGACAAACGTTCTGTAATATTTCCTTCATTATAAAGCTCACCTCTAGGATTAATAGCTACTGCTCCTTTTTTTACAACAAGATCTGCTAAAGGAATATCTGCCGTTATTACGAGATCATATTCAATTAAATTTTGAACAATATAAGCATCTGCAACATCAAATCCTTTTGGAACTTGTACTGCTGAAATATATTGAGATTGTGGATATTTAATTGGCTGGTTCGCTACTAAACAAGTTTGAACTTTTACTCTTTCTGCAGCTTTAAAAATAATTTCTTTAATTGCACCCGGACAAGCGTCAGCATCTATCCATATCTTCATAAATTTCCTTTAAACATGCTATAATACCATAAGACAATAAAACCATAGGTAAAAATTTAAATAAACACTATGACTTTACATCTTGGAGCATCCCGTGACAACAACGAATAAAAACATTCTCTTTTTTATTATATTTTTCTTATTGAATTTGCAAAATAAAACATTTGCAGTCGAAACTAAAAAAATCATAGAGAAAGAGAACTTAATTAAAAATATAGATAAAATTAAAATAATTGCAGAGGAAACCCCAATTCGTTCTTTTTTTGAAGAACCTGGCAATGATAAAAAAAATGATAAAAAAGAGAATAAAGATCAAAAATCTCCTGAAAATGCCACTCCAACGATATCTACAACACAAAAAATAGTTGGTTCTGAAATTGATATTGTTTCAAGGATTTTTAATAAACTAAAAATTCCATTTGAAATTGAAATCGTACATTGGACAGAAATGTTGCCAAAAATGATTTCTGGAGAAGCTGACATGGCAATAGGAATAGAAAAAAATTCAAAATTTGATAAGTATGTAAACTTTACTAGAACCCCAACTTACACAAAAAATTATTCATTTTATGGACTTTCAAGTCAATTAAAAGATACCTTTGTCATGAGCTTTGAAGATGCCGTAGCTCACAACTACTCTGTTGGAATTTTAATTGGATTTTCATATCCAAAAGTATTTTGGGAAGCATATCCATTCGAAAATAAGCAATTAAATAGTCATTTATTTGAGGGCAAAAATATTAGAGATAATATTATTAAACTTAAAGAGAGAAAAATTGATCTTTTGATTGCAGATCGTGAAAGGACAAACATAATTCTTAAAAAAATAGGTGCTGATGAAACCATTTTCCAGTATAAAAATATACTGTATTGGAAAGAATTCTTTTTAGTATTTTCTAAAAAGTTAAAGAAAGAAAAATATGAAATGCTTAAAGCAAAAATTGATAGAGAACTATACAAAATGACAGAAAGTGAAGAAATTAATGAAATTAATGAGTCATGGATTAAAAAGGGAACTTAGTTCATGTTTTACCAGCCTAAAATAAAATTAAATATTTATATAATTGCTTTAATTACATTATTATTAAATGGTTGTGTTAAATTTTGGTTAGGTACCCCAGAGTTGGGTTCTAAAGCACTTCCCATTGAATTTTATTTAGATAATTCAAACTCATTAATTAATGAGGAAGCAGCTTCAGCAAGCCTCCAGTCCTGTATCGAAGATAAAACAGGATATCGAATACATTTTAATTTTGTCCCCGATGAAAAAGCCGTTATTTCAGCACTTGCGAGAGGTAATGCTCAATTCGGCGTCATGTCATCTATGGGTTACATTAGTGCATCAACTAGAACTTCATTAAAGAGTGTTTTAATTTTTTCAAAAAAAGGGATAGCAACAACACGATCTGTGATACTTGGCAAATCATCAATCTGGAAAACTTATTTTCAAAAAGCAGGTTTAGCTTTAAATCAATTTACATTTCATCATGATGCTCTTTTACCTTACTTTAATAACTCAACAGTGGCATTTATTGATCCAGAAAATATAATTGGATTTTATTTACCAAGAATGTATTTTTTACAAAGAAACATTTTCCCAAATGCAGCCATTTTTGTTGGAAGTTACAACTCCATTTTAGATTCTTTAAATGAAAATTTAGCAACAATTGGTGTCGTCTCAGAAAACTTTATTGACACAAAATTTCCGAATTCAACACCAATAAAGTTAGGAAGCCAATTTAGTGATTATATTGTTTTAGGAATTTCTCAAAATTTACCTGGTAATGTAATCACAGCAAACCAAGGAATTCCAAATTTTGTAACCCAAGCAATTATGAAAGGGTTTGATCTTTGCTCTCAATCAAAGGCTTCCGATTTTAGAAAAATATTTGATGCGGATGGCGTTTTAAAATCAAATGAAAAGCAATTTATTTTTACAAAAGAACTCTATAATTTCCAACAAGAAAACACTAGAATTCTGACGCAAAGAAATTAATAACAATTTAACTTTATTAAATATAATTATAATTTTTATAAAATTCTAATGTCAAAACCCTGTTACCCTAAAAAAACGTTCCCCCAGCCAATCTGTATTTACTGGTAAATATAAAAAAGAATATTTATTCCTTTCAAATTAAGGAAAATTTTATGGCATTTACAATTTCTCCAAATGATATTCTGTGGAACCGAAATGGAGACCCCGTTCGGATCGCAGATCGAAACAATAAAAATGGAAAAATAATATTAGACCCAGACTTTGCTCATGTACAAGAAACTGCAAAATTTGGAATTAAAAATGCTTTAGAACCCGCTCAAAAAGAAGCGTATCATTTAGAACTTTCAAATGTCGAAAATTCAGATGATAGACATCAAGAAATTAGGGATTTATACAATAAAATAACTCAGCTTAAAAATGAGAATACAGATCCACGAGTTTTAAAATACTTAGAAAATGAGCTTCAATTTAGAATTGTTAGAGAGAAATTTACTCCCGAAAATTTTGCTGTTGATGCTCTTACACTTGGTATTTAAGTTTTCTTTTCTTTCATAAGGAGTTTGTTAATATGGTTTTTATTCCACCACCATCGAAATCAGCTTTTATTCAAATTGGAGATTATGTCCCTAAAGTTGGGATTTATACAAACCCTGGAGTTGTTGCTGAAAAAAAAGAAGATGGCACAATTATTATTGATACGGATAAAGAAAAAATCAAACAGTTCCATAGACATTCAATAACAACAGGCTTAACTCCAAAAGAAAAAGATATGTTTAACGATATTATGGATGATATTATGTCTATGGGTGAAAACTCAGAGAGAATTATAGAACTTCAAAAAAGAATTGATGTATTAAGATCAAATCCTGCAAATAAAAAAGTAACAGACTCTCTAAAAAATGAACAAGCTCAATTAATACGTTGGTCAAAAGATCTTCCTAAAGTATACAACACTGCTCCCGAAAAACTAAGATAGTCTTACTATAACATCCTATTTTTTTAGATCTATTTTAAAATAAAGATTGACTTTTAACCAACAATTAAGATATCTAATCAATATTAGAGTTAGTGAATGAATACTCATTTACTAACATAACCTTTATTCTATGCTCTTAGAAACGATTAATGTGATAAATTCAAATGCGCAAAAAAGACAAAGAAAATCAAAAGAAAATAGATTAAATGAATTTATAGATTGCGCAAAAAAAATATTCATTGCTAAGGGATATAATGCAACAACGATACGAGATATTGCGCGAGAAGCTGGCTGTTCTGACGGGTTAATGTTTCGTTACTTTAAATCTAAAGCTGATCTTTTTATTGCTATTATTAATGAAGGTAAAATTAGAAATGAAGTAACAATTGAAGAATGTTTTTCGTTTCGACTATCAAAAGAAGATCAAATTTATAAAATCATGGAAGTTTATATAAATAAGTTTAAAGATTACGAACAACTTATTCGTATGATGTTTTCGCGTGCCTTAAATGACCCAAGTTTTGAAGAAACAAAAACCTTGTTTAAAGATACTACATTTTTAAAAAAACAAATTGAGCATTTTAAAGAAAGGCAAAAAATAAACGATATTTCGAATAATTCTGATTGCGAAGCTCTTGCATTACTAATTTATTCAGTCACTTTTTCGATAGGATTTAATAGGCAATCATTACTAGGTTATTCAAAAGAAGAATGCCTAAATTTAGCCAAAAGATATTCTAAAATCATTTCTCATGGAATTTAATTTTTTTTAATTAAATATTTTTATAGAAAAATAATCATTTAATTATAATTTTTTATTACTAAACTTTGCTTAGTATTTTAATTAGTTATAGAAAAAAAATTTGACAGTATTCTTAGATTAAGATAGCTTAAAGTAAACAACAAGAGACAATGCTAAAGGCTAAGAACCTCTCCGGAAGATCAAATATCCGGAGAAGAACCTTATTTATATATGGTTCTTTAGTTAAAATATTATTTTATAAAATACATAATTTTTTTATAAAACTTATGTATTTTACTTTTTTGCATCAAGTAATTTTTTTAGAACTTCATTCACTTTTGCTGGATTTAATTTTCCTCCAGATAACTTCATTGCCTGGCCTACAAAAAAACCAAAAAGTTTTTCTTTACCCGAATAATATTCAGATAATATTGCAGGGTTTTCATTTATAACTTGCTCACATATTTTTGCTATCGAAGTATTATCCGAAATTTGAATTAAATTTTTTGATTTAACAATTTCTTCAGGAGATTTGTTAAATAACATCATTTCTTCAAAAACTTCTTTTGCTATACGACCGCTTATTGTTCCTGCAGCTTGGAGATTTAATAAAGAAACACTATATTCTAACGGAACAGGAACCTCTGTTAATTCATCAATAGAAATTCCTTTTTCTTCCGCATAAACTTTGCAAGCTCTCATTATTTCTGTCATAAAATAATTAGAAATTAGTTTAGGCTCTATTTTTCCTTCTAGTGATTTAACAAGCTTTTCAAAATAAGCACTATTTATTCTTGATGCAGTAATTACTTTTGCATCATATTCGGGAAGAGAATAATTTTGAATCAATCGCGCAGCCTTACTTTCTGGAAGCTCTGGCATATTGTTTTTTACTTTTTCTATTCGAGCTTTGGTAACAATTAACGGAGGTAAATCGGGTTCTGGAAAATAGCGATAATCTTTGGCGGACTCTTTGCTTCTTTGGCTAAAAGTAACATTTTTGTCACTATCATAGCCTCTTGTTTCCATTTGAATTTCGCCTCCAGTTTCAATAACATCAAACTGGCGCTCTATTTCATAAACAATAGCTTTTTCTATATATTTAAACGAATTCACATTTTTAATTTCACAACGTCTTCCAAAAATATTTGAACCTTTTGGTTTTATAGAAACATTTGCATCCGCTCTAAAATTACCTCTCTCTAAATCTCCATCCGAAATATCTAAGTTAACAACATAGCTATGAAGTTTACGTAAATATTCAGAAGCTTCTTCAGGTGAAGAAATATCAGGGGCACTTACAATTTCAATTAACCCAACACCTGATCGGTTATAATCAACTAAGGAACAGGTTCCTACGTGAATATTTTTTCCCGCATCTTCTTCTATTTGAATTCTTTCAATTCCAATTTTTTTACCACTGGATAAAATAAGTTCTCCACCAAAACAGATCGGTCTATCATATTGAGTAATTTGATACCCTTTTGGTAAATCGGGATAAAAATAATTTTTTCGCGCAAAAACACTTACTGATTGAATTTCACTTTTTAATGCTAAACCCATTCGAATTGCTAAGTCGATCGCTTCTTCATTTAATGTTGGCAACGCTCCTGGTAAACCTAAACAAGTTGGATCAATATTTGAATTTGGTGTATCACCATATGCATTTTTACTGGAACTAAACATTTTACTTTTTGTTGCAAGCTGGCAGTGAACTTCAATACCAATCACAACATCATATTTTTTTAAAATTTCTATAATTTTTGGATAATTGACAAGACTATTTCCACTCATAATATATTTTATTACCTTTCCAGAGAATTATTCGAGGCTCGTCGTTCCAACAAGACTTTCTTTTTCTAGAACTTCAGCAAATGCTAAAAGCTCTGCATCGTTTCCTCTTTTGGCCAAAAATTGTAAACCTACAGGTAAACTTCCCTTTGGAACATTAGCAGGAACAGAAATACCAGGAACTCCAATTAAATTGGCAGGAATTGTAAACACATCATAAAGGTATTCTTTAATAGGATCAAAAGCATTAATTCCAAACTCAAATGCACTTGCAGGTGATGTTGGCAAATAAATATAATCTACTGTTTCAAAAACTTCATCAAACTGTTTCGACATGAGCTCTCTTACAGCTTGTGCTTTTCCATAAAAGGCATCATAAAAGCCTGCACTTAATGAGAAAGTACCAAGCATAATACGGCGTTTTACTTCTTTTCCAAAACCTTCTGAACGTGTTTTGCAATATAAATCGAATAAATCTTCTGAATTTTGTGCGCGGTGTCCAAATCGAATCCCATCAAAACGAGATAAATTTGTTGAGGCTTCTGCACAGGCAATTAAATAATAAACACTTAAAGTATGTTCTAATGATGGAATTTCAATATCAATAAATTTAACACCTTGTTTCTTTAAATTTTCTTCAAGAGTTAAAAATTCTTTCATGACATTATCATCAACACCTTGTTTTAAAATACTTCTTAAAACTCCAACCGTTTTGCCTTTTAAAGTAACAGAACCAAGTTTCGATTTATAACTCCCTTTTAAAGATGTAGAGTCATTTGCATCTTCATGAGCAACGATACTCATTACAGTATCAAGATCTTTTACATTACGAGCAAAAGGAGAAATTTGATCAAGGCTTGATCCAAATGCAACTAATCCAAAACGAGAAACGCGTCCATAAGTAGGTTTAATACCATATATTCCACAAAATCCTGCAGGTTGTCTTACACTCCCACCTGTATCAGAACCAAATGTAATAGGAGCAAAACCCGCTGCACAAGCAACAGCAGAACCACCACTCGATCCACCACTTACGCGACTTGTATTATGTGGATTTCTTACGACACCATGGCAACTATGTTCATTAGCGGAACCCATTGCAAATTCATCCATATTTGCAGTGCCAATCAAAATAGCACCTGCATTTTCTAAAGAACTTACAACAGTGGCATCATATTGCCCTTTATAACCTTTTAGTATTTTTGATGCACATTCAACAGGAAAGCCAATTTTCTGAATATTTTCTTTTATAATAATGGGAACTCCAAACAATGGAAGCTCCATTTTATGAGAACTTTTTTCTAATAATTTAGCTTTTTCATAAGCATAATCTTTTTGTATGCTGGTTAAAGCATTTAGTTCTGGATTTAATTTTTCTATATTAGAAAATAGATCATTTAAATATTCAGATGGAGATTGTTTCCCATTTTGAAAATCTTTTACAATTTCAAAAGCGGAATGGGTATTTTGATTTACAGTATATTTTGAAGCAAATTTATTTTTCGTAATCATAAATACAGACCCGTAATATTAAGTTGAAGGAGCAAGTATTGCAGGAACTTTGACAAAAACACCTTCACGCTCTGGTGCTTGATTCAAAAATACTTGTGTCGCAATTGAATTATTTGCTTCATCTGGGCGTAAGCGAGAAATGGAATCCGATTCCGCTTTTTCAACTGCTTTCGCCATTACTAAAGCAGATCTAGCATCACCTGCAAAATCTTCTGGTAAAGGAAGTTGCGCAAGAGCATTAAATGCTTCTAAAATTTTAGCAAGCTCTGCTTGGTAAGTAGAAATCTCTTCTTCTGTGAGATATAATCTACCTAATTCAGCAATACGTTTAACGGTTTCACGAGAAAATTCTGTTGCCATATTAGAAAAATCCTTTCAAAGCCTTCAAATAGAACAAATTGACAAAGTAATCTGATAGAAGCATTGAATCAACTATCAAATGCAATTAAGGATAAAAATGACTCGTTTAAATTGGAGACACTCATGAGAATTGCAATATCAGGACATAGTGGCTGCGGAAACTCAACAGCAACAACAAATGTAGGGAAAGCCCTACAGTTAAAAATAGTAAACTACACTTTCCGCGATTTAGCGCGAGATCTTTCTGTTAATTTTGAGGAATTGCACAAAGAAGCTTCTACAAATCTAATTTATGATTATTTAACTGATCTAACTTTAATAAGAAATGCGGTTTCTAACGAAAATATTGTCATAGGGACTAGGTTGGCCGCTTGGTTAATGGATGCGGAACTTCGAATTTGGTTACATGCACCACTCGAAGCACGTGCCTCTAGAATAAATCGTCGTGAAACCGAAAAAGAATCCTCATATGAACAAGTTTTATATAAAACCTTAAAACGTGACGAGCAAAATAGAAAAAGATACCTCAGGCTTTATGGACTTGATATTGAAGATCATAGTGACTTTGATATTACAATAAATACGGAAAAACTTACTGCCGATCAGGTTTCAAGTCTTATTGTAGCCGCTGCAAAATGGGCTAAGAAAAGCCAATTAGAAAGAAAAAACCTACATTTAGCACGAATTCAAGAAATTATTGCGGAAAACCTCCAAATTCCTCTTGAAGCTGTTCAAAATCCAAAATACAAAATTGACATTGCTGATATATTTCATAAATTAAAACGTGTTAAATAACATTCTAATTTTAAAATTTCAGCAATAATATCAAATAAAAAGCAAAATAAATCAATATTAACATCAACTTTAATCATAAAATTAGAAAATAATTTTATGATTTTTATTAATTAATACCCATTTAATTATACAGAATTTTTTATTTAATTTTAATATATTTTGTTTATTTATAATATTTATGCTTTATTTTAAAAATTATTTTATACATTATATTTATTAAAATAATCATTTACAATTTATTAAATTTAAATTACATAAATCAACGATGATTATATTTATAATAATTTTCTCTTTAAGGATATAAACAACTATGAAAATATTATCAAAAATAGTAAAACTAGCAATTTTTTTTAATTTAACAACTTCATCTTTATTTGCATTTTCAAATGAAAAATCAGATACAAATGAAAGCACCATAAAAAATGGTGCTGTTATGGTTAATTTTGTTGCAGGAACCGCTTTTATGGCAAGTGTTTGTACAGATTTAGGTTGTTCTTCTTTTAAATTTGTAGGCCAATCTGTAAAAGTACCATTATCTGAAGGACAAGAAGTATGCGTAAGTATCTATGTATTACCTGGAGTAAGCACTGATATTTATTTTAAAAAATTAAATAATAAAAATGATACTATCAATTTTTGGGGAATGACTGCCGCTGAGCATTTTAACTACACAGAAAATGTTGAGTTTAAATTAAGAGAAGCAAATCATGGATTTGCAAATCCTTATTGCCGTCATTTAAATTATAAAAAATAAAGATTTAATATTATAAGTTAAAAATTTTAGATAATCTCTTGATACCTTCTTTAACTTTATTTTTCATTGCAGTAGTAGCAAAATATATTCTTAAAGAAGACTTCTCTTTTGTATTATGAATCCATAAATACATTCTATCTTCTAGTTTGTTCCATTCAAAATCTTTTGGTAAATATTTTAATTAATTTTTTCCTTGTTTTACTATTTCAATATTTTTTTATCACGATCAAAAGGTATTTTAACCGATTTTAAAATATTCTTATTCATATCAACAATATCCATTAATAAATTATAATTATTAATTAATAATAATATTTTAACTAAAAGTAAAGTTTATTAATAAATAATTATAATTTATTATTGTTATTAATTTACAAATAAAAATTAATTATATAATTGAAAATAGAACTCGAAATTTTTTTAGAGTTTTATACAAATTTTGAAAGGTTTAATATGTTTATAAAAAATAGGCCGATAAATAAAATTATTATTATATTATCTATGATTTCAAATCAAGCATTTAGTTATTTTGATTATAAACCTGATTATTTTAAATATATAAATTTTCCTGAATTATTTCATGTGAAAAATGAAAATATTATAGTAACTGTTATCGATTCAGAAATTGCAAATATAGAAGAACTTAATCTCATAGGTAAAGAATACTATATTTCCTCAAATTATAAAAAATCAAAAGAAAAGGATGATGCATTTAATTTACATGGTACTGCTATGGCATCGATCATTGGATCAAAACAATTTAGAGGAAGAGAAGAAGCTTATGTTGGCATATTTCCAAGCGTTAAAATAATCAACCGAATAGCTATGCCTAATTCAGGATATCCCTTATCTATTTTAGAGGCTGCAAGTGATGCTATTTTTTCAGAAAATGAATTTATTATAAATATTTCAGGAGCTGATATTGGAACTAAAAATGCGAATGATTGGAATGATCTCTTAAATAAAACAGGAGATAAAAATAAAGTTTTAATTATTGCATCTGTTGGAAATGACCAAAGAGATATCAGAACAACACAACCTGATAATCAATATTGGCCTGCTGCATACAATCCAAAAAATAAAAAATATAAATTAAATGATCCTGTAATTCGAGTGGCCGCAATTTCTTTTGAAAAAAATTTACCAGAACTTTTTATTACTCATAGAGGAACAGGATCTCGTTATGGAAAAGGACGAGTAGATATTGGAGCCCCAGGTTTTAATATTCCTTTTTTAACAGAAGATCATCAAGTAAAAATTGCAAATGGAACATCTGAATCCGCAGCAATTGTTTCTGGTGTTGTCGCTATAATGAAAAGCTGTATGCCCGATGCAAATGCCAGTTTTATTAAAAGTATATTACTTGAAACAGCAGATAGTTATGAACATTTAAAAGAATATATTACAGATGGAAAAATTTTAAATGCAGGAAAAGCAATTGAAACAGTTTGTAAAAATGAGAAAGAAATAATTCATGCAAATATAAATAATGATAACCAATTTAAAAGCAAAATTATTTTTAAACATGATTTAAATAAAAATGAATACTTTGAAAGTCCTGTTACATGGAAGATAAAAATATCGAATAATTCTTATAATAACTTCTTTTTAACTGATTTAGATGGTCTTAATCATTATCAACCTAAATTTGAAGTTTCCGCAAAAGATGATAATATTGAATACTATTTATCTGAAAGTGGACAAATAATAACAAAATCAGGAAATAGAGATTCAATGCCACTTTGTTTAACAGCTTCAAATTTAAATGAATCTTCTTGGCAACATGTTGGCTTTTTACCTTGTAGTAAGTCCTATGAAAATTATCAAAAATGGGATCTCAATTTTATATCTGAAAAAACTAATACAGCTGATAATTTTCGTATGGAAAATTTAAAATTAAAAGACAAAGATATTTGTTTAAGAATGAAAAATAGGCATATTCATTGGGGTGAATTATTTTTATCACATTGCAATGAATATGATGAAAATAGTTATCTTCTTAAGCTAAGTTTTATTCCAAATAATAGAGGTATATCAAAAGTTCCTGATTTAAATTATAACTATTTTTACTTAAAATCTGGCAATAAATATGTTGCCCCAAATCATAAAAATTTTGCAGCTTTATATTCAGAAACAAATTTTAAATTTAGATATGATCCTACTTCAATGAGAATAATAGGTTTTGATTTAAAATCAAACGAAAGAAATAAACAAAAATGTTTAATTAAAAGCGATGGTATTAGCAAGTTTCATTCTGGTAATATTGAAGACATATCAAATTATACTTATTTAGAAATTGATGACTGCTCTTCTAAAATATCACCAAATGAACAATTTTTTCTAACATCAAAAGAGACTTGGAACGGAAAAGAACAATTTGCAATTTATTCAAATTTAGAATCTGAAAATCCAGAAAATTTAGATAAAATTTTTATTAAAAACTTTGAAAGTGACCTGACAAATCCACAAAAAATGCTTTGTACTGGTGTTCACAATGAATACTTATGGATGGGCCGTTGTGAAAAAGAAGTCATTAAAAATTGGAAAGAAGAGCATTATTTTTATTTTGACGATAAATAAATTTTATTTCCAATTTTAATTAAGCTAACATTTTTGCAAGAGAACATAACAAATATAAAGAAGCTCTTGTTTGTTGAATTTCTCTTACATGTCTCTTATTATACTTAATAAAACATAAAAAAACGGCTATAGAATTATCAAAAGATAATTCACTTAATTTCCAAGAATAATTTGATATTTTATTTTGAATTTTCTCAATATTTGTAAATTTATCTTTTAAAATGGCAATAGACAAATAAAAACCTTGAAATGATTTTTCATCTTTTAAAAAAGGATCTATTGGAAATCCATATTCTGCCAAACAAATATCTGTATTCATTTCTTTTAACGTGCTTGCAGAAAGATAAGAAACTAAATCTTCAGGATTTTCTAATTGATTATGAATTATTTTCTCTGGAATATTTAATAATTTTTTCTTAACATAGTCAGAATTAGCAACTATAGACCCCTTATAAATAGATGGATCATGAGTATAAATGCTAAACTCTTTACTAAGATATCCTGCACAAGAAGTTTCGCAAAAAGATAATGATAAACTTTGCTGTTTTAACAAATAAATTAAATAAGAAGATACTTTTCTTTCATCAGCATATAAAATATGTTCTCCAAAAGCTTTATCTACTTCTTTAGAAAATTCATTTTTTAAATAATTGTCACATTCTTTTTTTTGAGAGTCTGAATTTGCAAATAAGGTAACAGTATAGGACACATAATAAGCATGAGCTTGGTAAGATACAGAAGCATTTGGATATTTAGCAATTAAATTCTTTTCTGCAATATTTATTGCATTCTGCATAAAAGATTCACCCATAAAAAATACTTGCCAGCTTAATGAAATAGGAACATGGGATTGATTTTCTAATTTTGGTAAGACATGTTCTAAAAACATACCTTCCATTTCATATGGCACACCAGGCATACTATAAATAGTTACATTTTTTGAAAACTTTTTACCTGTAACACTAAATCCTGCTGCTGTTCCAAGTTTATTAGGTAACAGTTGACAGTCTTTTGGTAAATGAGCTTGTTTTTTATTGCTTTCAGGAATTTGTGTGCGGCCTGCTTTTATAAAAAAATCGGCGCATGCATCCCAAGCTACTTGATTAAATTCGGTTGGAATATTAAAGAATTTGGCTACAACATCAGCTGTTAAATCATCTGATGTAGGACCAAGCCCTCCAGTCATAAAAATGATATCTGATTTTTCTGCTAAATAATTAAGACAATCTAATAAATCATTTTCATAATCACCACACATCATAGAGGCTCTAACGGATACTCCAATTTTTCTTAAATGCATTCCAATAAAAGGTCCATTTGTGTCTTTCGTTTTTGCAGATAAAACCTCATTTCCTGTAATAAGTAATCCTGCTGATAACATGAGCTCATCTCCTTAACGAAAATATATTAAAAAAAAGTATCAAAATACTTTTTATTATTCAACACATTTCCATATATGATCCGATTCATCAAATATCCAAAATGAACCGTTGTTTTGAATTAATTTTTCTCTAAATTTCGATGTAAAAAGTAATTCCATATTTTTTGCACTTTGTTCTACAGAAATTCTACCATTTGGATTTAATTCTGTTTTAACACTTCCTGGATGTATACTTAGCATCGCAATTTCTTTATTTTCTTCTTTCAATTGAAGTGCTGCTTGTTTTGCAAATTGTATTACCGATCGTTTAGTTAAACGGTAGGAGGCATTTAAGTAAGAATCTCGAACTACTTGCCCCATTGTACTTGACATAAAAGCAATTGTTCCATCCTTATTCATTAACTCCATAAAGATATTATTTGTTTCAATTAATCCAAAAACATTAGTTTCATATACATGTCTTAAATCTGCCATTGTTAAATTTAAAGCATTTAAATCGTCTGCATTTGGATCGATAGAAGATATTCCAGCATTTTGAATAATTAAATTTAACTTAACACCATTTTTTTGTAATAAATTTTTTAAATTTAAAATAGACCCCAATTTTGATACGTCTAAATATAAAGATTCAAAAATATTTTTATTTTCAAATATGACTTTGTTTCGTGAGGTAGGAAGAACAGCAAATCCTTTTTCTGCAAAATAATTGACAAGAGCTGCTCCAATCCCTCTTGATGAACCTGTAATTAAAACAATTCCTCTAGGTTGATGAATTGCAATTTCTTGTAACCATTTTTTTAATTTATTTGAAATGGATTCTTCAGGATCCCAAATAGGTACTTCTCTTTCATTTACAAATAATTTTGGAGTGACATGACATCCCGATTTTTCAATCATAGCACTTACACCACAATATTTCGTATAACTAAGCTGAACACAGTGAGCAACACGTTCAATATTTAAATTCTCACCTGTTACTTTATATGTCATAATACATTCTTTAAAAACTTTTGGGTGCGTTTCTGTCTGTGTCGCTTCGCATTCAACAACCAAAGAATGTAAGGGCTGTCTCATTTTATTTAAACTACTCACAACATCTACAGAAGTACAAGTTGCCATTCCTTGTAAAACAATTTCTTTAGGATTTGGACCAATTTTTTTTATATCTGGATCATTCTTGACCGCAATATCTATATTTGCCCCTTCATCACACTCTGCATAAAATTCCCAATCATGAGGATATGGTCTTGCATACCAGTGGGCTTTAATTTTCAAAACAATTACTCCTATTTTATATTCATTAAATTAATGAAATGTTTTTAATTGTCCATTTTGAATAATATTTAAAATATTAAAGTTTTGTTTATTTAATATAAGCAAATCAGCATCAAAATGAGGGAGCACTCTCCCCTTTTTAAATAAAGATTTTTCATTATCTATACCCAAACATTGCGCTGCATTTGTTGAAGACATTTGAAGAGATTCTTCTAAAGTTACAAGATTTTTAGATAATAAATTTTTAAATGCATCATATACCGTAATAGCAGAACCTGCTAAAGTTCCAGATTGATCAACATATTTTCCATTTTTAACAAATATTTTATTTTCATTAATATAAAACGATTCTAATTCAGTTCCCACAGGAGACATGGCATCAGAAACTAATATAAATTTATTTTTAGCTTTTGTTTTAAAGGCTAACTTAATTGTTTCAAAGGAAACATGATGTCCATCTGCAATAATTCCACACCAAGAATTTTCATGCAATAAAGAAGCACCAACAACACCAGGTTCTCTACTACTTAAAGGAGAACAGGCGTTAAATAGATGAGTGACTCCTTTTATTCCCAATTGAAAAGACTCATTCATTTTTTCATAGGTCGCATTTGTATGACCTGCAAAAACAATTACTTTATTTTCTATCAGTCTTTTAATAAAATTAGCTTCAACCATTTCTGGAGCTAAAGTTACCAGAACAATCCCTTCTTTTATTTTTATTATATTATCGATATCTGCTTCATTTGGTAAGCGAATAAATTTAGAAGGATGAATTCCTTTTTTTTCCTTGTTTAAAAAAGGACCTTCCAAATGAATTCCCAAAATCCCGCTCATTTTCTGAGATAATGCTTTATTAATACAAGATATTGCTAATGGAATTTTATTTTTATCATCTGTTATAAAAGTTGGTAAAAAAGAAGTTGTGCCAAAAGTTAAATGAGCTAATGCCATTTTTTTTAAATGCTCAATTGAAGGATTGTCATTAAAAAATGCACCACCTCCTCCATTTAATTGTATATCAATAAATCCAGGGCAAACAATATTCTTATTAACATCAATTTCTTGATAATTATTTTTATTTTTTTTTGAAGAGATATCTATAATCTTTCCATCTTTAATATAAATATTTTTGTTTTTTATAAAAGAATTTCCGTCAAACAAACATGCATTAGTTAAACAAAGCATAATTGGGCCTCTTATGGAATATCAATCATTTGTTAATGTGATTGATATTTTTTCTTATCATAAGAAGAGCCCCATCGCACGCATCACCTTGGGGGGTGGCGAGTCTTTTTTTAAGTGATGGCTTTAAAAATTCAAGAATAAAAGGAGCAACACCACCAAATAAAACAATTGGAAGTTTATCTTTATTTTTTTCTTTTTCATCTAAGGCTAAAATAATTTTTTCTATATGTTTTGCAGATAATTTTAAGAGTTGAATAGCGAGCTCATCACCTTTATCTGCAAATTTAAAAACATCTCTTGCAATTTCTGCAAATTGACTTGCATTAGCATAACAAGCCCATTGTGTAATTTCTTCAACTCTGCCTTTAAATTTTTGTTTTAAATATTTTAAAAGAGGAGAAGCAGCTCCCCTACCATCACAATAATACAAAAGAACCCTTATTGCTTCTAAACCTAGCCAAGCAGCTCCTCCCTCATCACCATGAGGGAATCCCCAACCTCCCACTTGTCTTTTTAATTTTCGATCTATTTTTAATCCAACAACTCCAGTACCTACAATAACAACAGATCCTGGCTTTCCAGCATGAGCTCCTAAACAAGCAATATAAGCATCGGATTGAACAACAAAACTAGCAAAATTAAATTTATTTTTTCTTTCTAAAAATCCATTTCTTGCTGTTGGAACTTCGAAACCGGCTACTCCAATTCCTGCATGAATCCGAATATCATTTTTATGAATTAATTTTGATTTTTCTAATGCTTTATTTAATGCTTCTTGAATAGAATTGTAGGTTGTTTCAATAGAAAGACGAATATTCCCAGGACCAGAAAAACTCTCCGCAAGAACTTTTCCATCGGACGTTTCAAGTCGAAGATGGGTTTTACTACCACCGCCGTCAATGCCAACAAAAAAGTCCTTTTCCATTTCTAATCTTTTTCCTCAACAATTCTTTGAGATAAGCTTTGAAGAGGCCTTGCATTCATAGAAAATATCTTTTTAAAATTTTTAATTTGTTCTTCAGAAACTTCGATTTGATCTTTAACTACATACCAAGTGACAATTTCAGAGCATGGAGGAGTTGTTAAAGAACCTGGATAAGTATAATAGTCCTTATCATTAGGAATCAATTCTATTGGATTTATAGTTTCTTTATCGACAGTCACTTCACCTTCTTTATTAGGCAAATTATTAAACATACCAGCTAAAGCGGCATTCTTTTTTCCTTTTTTTAACATAACTCCTACGACGGCAAGACCATCCGCATTTTTATTTACAAAATGGACTTCAAGTTCGGTTCTTTTCCCTTTGACAGCATGCTCACTTGGCGTATGAAAATGAAATTGTAAAAGTTCATAATTATTTCCACCAATGGCAACTTTACTCCCTTTTGGATAATTCATTTGAATTGTATGGCCATTATTTAATATTTTTAAGGGAGCACTTACATAGGAAAACATTAAACTAGGTAAAGATTTATTTTCTTTCGTATTTGATGAATTGATATCAATCGGAGATTGTCTTTTACCTACAGAACAAGGCTTATTTGCAGGATCTAAATTACCCCAATCTTTAGGACCATGCTCACCAACATAATTCCAATGCGGGCCTTCAGAATAGGCAAATAATGAATAACTCATTAAAGCAATACTTGAGGCAAAATAAAAGACTTTCTTTTTCATTCTCCATTCCTTTCAAAAAGAGGATTGAAAATTTATGCAGACAAAATATTCAACTTTCCTGTATTTTACTTTTTCTTTAGTTATAGTTTACAAGTGAATTTCTATATGAGCAATCCTTAGATTTTTACTAAAATTTAAGAACGAGGGACAAATGACAAAATATTGGGCAAAACGTTTCAGAAATATAATTCTTACAGGGATGCCAGCTACTGGAAAATCTTTGTTTGGAAAGATATATGCTCAACACAGTGAACGATTTTTTTTAGATTTCGACCAATTTATTGAATCAACTACTAAAAGAACGATTCCTCAGATTTTTGAACAAGAAGGAGAAGAAGGCTTTCGCGCACTTGAAGACAAAATTCTATTAAAACTGGAAAGACGTCATAATTTTGTCATTGCTATGGGTGGAGGTACTTTAATTAAACCTGAAAATATCTCTTTTGCACGTAAGCTTGGGCTAATTGTTTTATTAGATCTTGCGCCAAGTGAAATTGCAAATCGAATATTTGCTCAAAAAGAAACAAGGCCCATGTTTTCAAAATGTAGTTCTCTCGAAGAAACTCAAAGTATTGTAAATGAATTAATTGAAAAAAGACGTTCTGCATATGAACAAGCAGATGTCATTATTGATACAACTTATAATACGATAGATTCTTTAAAATTACATTTAGCTTTAATTGAGCGCCGTGCAGGTAATCGTGAATATATGCAAGATGTTTATAATATCATAAATAAACGAATTAAACCTCAAAGTAAATGGACAGAAAAAGAAGAAGACGCTGTTGTCGATGAAGCCTCAATTTAATTTTTTTTATGTATAGAAATGGTTTTAATCTTAATGAATATTAAAAAAATAAATAAATATTTATATCTAGTTTTACTAATAAATATTTTTAAGCAAGAAGTATTTGCTACCGATTCTTCCAATGAGCCCATAATAAATTACGATAATCCCTTGCAAAAAAAAGAATTTAATATGGGAAAAAATGAATATGGCAATGCCGATCTCATAAGAACTTGTTATCAATACTCAGACTTTATTTTAGTTGAAATAAATGACAAAGGTAACAAAGGAGAAGCATTAATTGGCATCGAGCCCTTAAATAATAAAATAAACTTTACAAAAACCTGCAAAAAAGATTATTCTAAATTCAAAATAAAAATGACTGCAGATGGTTATTTTGGAGGTAAAGTAAATAATTTTATTATAAATAATGGCGATGATGGTTTTGGAGCTCAGTATCTCTTTCAAATAAATAAAATAAATAACGACAAAATTTTTCCTGTTTATGAAGATATCAGACATTCCATGAAAAATTATGAATACATAAGAAATAAAAATCATACATTGGGTGTTCGATATTGGAAAAATTTAAAAGCAGATTTTGATTGTTCTGTATATGAAAAAAATTGTTTAGATAAAATTAAAATATCAAACAATTTATCAGCAAATTTAAATTATACATATTGTCTAAAAACGATAAAAGAAGAAATTAAAAGACTTAAAAAATATTCCGTTGATCCTTCTTATTTAAATAATATATCGGGCAATCATTTTTTTATTTACATTGAAGTTCCAGATATTGAAAAACCTGAAAAATATAAAATTCTAAGTAACAAAATTGCTTGTTCTTATATACCTTAAAAATTAAATATTATTAGTTTATTTTTTTAATTTCAATTTTTTAATTTTTAATTGTAAAGTACTTCTTGCAATACCAAGTTTTTTCGATAATTTTGTAATATTTATTTTTTCTTCTGAAATTTTTTGAAAATATTTTTCCCAAAGAATTTCAGTCATTTTTTCATAACTTAAAAACTCTTGATTTTCATTTTTAATAGGAATTTTAATAAACTCTTCTTCATTAATTTTAGTTAAATCTTTTAAATCTTTATTTTTTAATAAAATTCTTTCTGGTATACCCAAAGGAGTTAAAATTTTATTTGTTTGGTGTTCTGTCATTGCGCGAAGACAATTACGCAATTCTCTTACATTTCCTTCATTCCATGAAAGCTTACATAAAACATTTAAAGCCGTATTTTCTATTTTATAAGGACCTCCTTTCATTGTTCTACAAAAGTACATAATAAGATCAGGAATTTCAGTTTTTCTTTCTCTTAAAGGCTTTAAAATAATTTCAGTTTCACATAATCTTTGCCAAAGGTCATTTCGAAATAATCCTTCCTTTACTCTTAAAATTAAAGGAACATTTGAAGCAGCAATAAATCTTATATTAATTTTTCTTGAAACAGATTCTCCAATTCTAGTTACCTCTTGATTTTCAAGAGCCCGTAAAAGTGCTACTTGAGCACTATGGGACAAACTAGCCACTTCATCTAAAAAAAACCATCCACCAGAAGCAGACTCTAATAATCCCGGTTTATTTGAAGTTGCACCCGTAAAAGCACCTTTTACATAACCAAATAATTCACTTTCTAATAAACTAGGTGAAATACTGCCACAATTCATTTTTACAAAAGGAATATTTTTAGCATAATCTTCAAATAATTCTGCAACAACTTCTTTTCCAGTACCAGATTCTCCTTCAATATATACAGATGTAATAGCAGAATTCATAATTTGAGGAATTCTCCTACTAATTTTTTTCATTGTTTCACCAGAATATTTATTAAAAATATATTCTTCTTTTTTATCTGAAATATTTATTCCACGCTTATTCATTACAGATTTTCTAACCTGAAAAATTTTTTCTACAACATTATTTTTTTCCATTTTTTTTGAGATAAATTCATCTGCACCAGCTCTTAAACTTTGCAAAATGGTATCGGGATCATCTAAATTAGAGCTCATTAAAATAATAATATTGGGATGATTATTTTTTAATTCTTGAACGACAGAAATTCCAGTCTGATTCATATCATCAGATAAATAAATATCTAAAATAGCAAAATCAATTTCAGAAATTTCTTTTATTCCCAATTTAAGATCACGAATCGTTAAAAAAGAGGACACTTGAAATTTTATATTTTTTGGATTTGATTTTAATATTTTAGCTAAATTTTTTAATTCTAAAGGATCATCATCTAATTGAATAAGGTTAAAAACATCCTTATCAGAAGGATATTGATGCTTTAAAACCATATCGCCTCTCATTTTATTTCTTAGTAAAAGAAATTCCTAACAAAAGGCATCGGATTCATTTGTCATAAAACTTAAGAGAATTTTTTAGGTTTACTAGGTGTAGAACAAGATCCACAGCCAGAACCACAAGAAGGCGCTGGTTCTTTATTTTCGTTCTTATTTAATTTTTTCGAAATCATTTTTTGAATTTTCCATTTATAAACCAAATAAACGGCTGCTATTAATACAATAATATAAACAATAATTTGCTGAGACATATTCAACCCTTTAATTAACCTACAAAATACTTTGTTACATTAAAGACAACAAAAGCAGCAAAGTAAGCTAATCCAATTAAGTAAGTAAACATAATTGTTGGCCATATCCAAGAATTTGTTTCTCTTTTTGCAACGGCAAGCGTTGAAGCGCATTGTGGTGCAAAAATATACCAAGTTAAAAAGGCTAGAGCAGTTGGTAAACCCCAAGAATGTGAGATTGCAGAAGCAAGCCCTTGATGAACCGCTTCCTCGTTACCACTAATGGAATATACGGTTCCCAGTGCTGCTACTGCCACTTCACGAGCAGCCATACCAGGAATGAGAGCAATCGCAATTTGCCAATTAAAACCAATTGGAGTCAAAATAGGTTCAAAGAATTTTCCAATCATTCCCGCAAAAGAATAATCTATTGCTGGATCTGTAGCATTTGCTGGCGGAGCTGGGTAAGTACTTAAAAACCAAATTATAATCATTAAAGCTAAAATAATTGTTCCTGCTCTTCTTATAAAAATAACGGAACGTTCAAATAAACCAAGAGCTACATTTTTAATTCGTGGTAATTTATATGTTGGTAATTCCATTAAAAGTGGGTGTAGCTCCCCTTTTAGGAAAAAGGTTTTCAAAATAAAGGCTACAATTAATCCAGCTAGAATACCACTTACATAAAGCCCAAACATCACAAGTCCCTGGGAATTGGCAAAACCAAACAAGGTAACAGATGGAATAAAAGCAGCAATAATTAATGTATAAACTGGTAAACGAGCAGAACATGTCATAAGAGGCGCAATTAAAATTGTTATGAGTCTATCATTTTTATTTTCAATTGTTCTGGCAGACATAATGCCAGGTATTGCACATGCGAAACTAGATAATAAAGGAATAAAAGCTTTCCCATGTAAGCCCACACCGCCCATTAATTTATCCATTAAAAAAGCAGCCCGCGCCATGTATCCAGAATCTTCTAGTAATAATATAAAAAAGAATAATGTAATAATTTGAGGAACAAATACAAGAACACCGCCTACACCAGCAATAACGCCATCATTAATTAAACTTTTTAGAGCCCCGTCAGGCATAACATGTCCTATCCAGGCTTGTAATGACGCCATTCCAGATTCAATTAGTTCTTTTGGATATTCTGGAAGAATAAATACAGCTTGGAAAACAACAAACAAAATGGCAAATAAAGTTAAAATACCTAAAACAGGGTGTAATAATATAGAATCTAATTTTTTTGTCCATTCTGACGCTAGCCCTTGTTTTCTATGGGCAGCGCATAATATTCTTTCGACTTCTCTATGGTAAGCACGAACTTCTTGGGCTACAGGCTCTTTCCATTGCATATTAGAATTATTATTTGGAGTATTTTCAGCAGAATATTTTTCAATTTCTTTTTCAACTGCGACAACAAGATCATTGATCCCATTTTTTTTAATCGCTATTGTTGGAATTACGGGAACTCCAATTTCTTTAGAAAGAATATTTAAGTCAATGTCATATCCTCTTTTTTTAGCAACATCCATCATGTTTAAAGCTAAAATAATTGGTTTTCCCACTTTTTTTAATTCTAATACAAGTCGGAGCCCTAAATGAAGATTTGTTGCATCAGCAACACAGACAATGGCGTCTGGAACAGATTCATCAACAAATTTTCCTAAAACGATATCTCGTGTAACCGCCTCGTCTGGACTACGAGCTCTTAAACTATAGGTCCCAGGTAAGTCTAAAACACGAACTTTTGTTCCTTGTGGCCCAACAAAAACTCCTTCTTTTTTCTCTACAGTAACGCCTGAGTAATTTGCAACTTTTTGACGTGCACCTGTTAAAGCATTAAAAAGTGCTGTTTTTCCACAGTTTGGATTTCCAACCAACGCAATTCTTGGGTTTATAAATGAATTTGATGACATGTTAAGGTAATTTCCTAACTAAAATAGCTTGAGCTTCTTTTCTACGAATGGCAACTAATGAACAAACACGAATTAAAACAGCCATAGGGTCTTTTTTAATGAATCCTTCATGCTGCAATGTAACTTCGGTTCCTTCAACAAATCCCATTTCAAGCAATCGACGTTCTAATTCACCTTTTGGCAATATATTATCTTTTCCTAAATGTTCTTCTGTAATTTGAACGACTTCAGCTCTTTCTCCTTTTTTTAATGAGCTTAAAGGAAAAATGGCCTGAGAGGAGGCACTTTTTAAAGCCTCACTCGTCTTTAAAGTAGTTCCCTTAAGAACCAATTTAGAAAACATGAATAACCTCTTAAAATATTTAAATAAAACAAGATTTAACAGCAAATTTTATTAAAAATAGCCGTAATTCTTTTTAAGGCTAGCATTATTGATAACCATTATCAATATCTTAGGTAGGTTATGTTAGAGACAAATTTGCCGATTATTAGACATAAAGTATTTCAATTAATTCTTTTTTCTTGTTGCAATATCAACCCAAACTGCCAAAAGTAAAATGCTTCCTTTTACAATATATTGCCAAGTGACATCCAAGTTCATCAGACTCATTCCATTATCCAAACTTGCCATTACCAATGCACCAATGATTGCACCAAATATGGTTCCAACCCCACCCATGGTACTTGTTCCACCAATAATAGCCGCCGATATGGCATCTAATTCAAAATTTTGCCCAGCTGAGGTTGTTGCCGCATTTAATCGCGCTGTTAAAATAATTCCGGCAACAGCAGCCAATGATCCCATTAATACAAAAACACTTAAAGTTCTTTTTTTAATATGAATTCCAGATAATTTAGCAGCCTCTAAATTTCCGCCCATAGCATAAAGATGTCTGCCAAAAACAGTGTTATTGGTTACAATAGAAAATAAAACGGCAAGTCCAAATGCAATAAGCACTGCATAAGGTATTCCCATATAAAATGCCATTATAGAGAAAAAGGCTGCTATTATGATTGAAAAAAAGACAAGTTTTAATATTTCTAAAGGATAAGGTAACACTTCAAATCCATATTTTATTCTTGATTTTCTTTTTTTAATTTGAAGATAAACAAAAATAAATATGCATAAAATTGCAATTAAAATAGAAACGTCATTAAAAGGAGGGGCATCTCCTGCATAAAATTTTCCGTTTAATAAAAAATGAAATCCTGTTATGGGATCTCCAAAATTATTTTTAACAACGTTACCTAAGGAGTCTAATTGGGTTGCAGGAGAAAATAAAAAGGTTGGAACATACCCTTGTCCAAAGGCTTTAAAAGAATCATTCATAGGACCAATTGTCCTACCCTCTGTAATTCCTAAAATTGCCCCTCGAAAGGCTATCATACTCGCTAAAGTAACAATAAAAGCTGGTATTTTTCTATAAGCCACCCAAAAGCCATGCCATAATCCAACAATAGCACCTATTAAAATAGCCGCAAGAACTGTAGGAATTGTTGGCCAATTATAATTTACTTGTAAAATTGCTGCCGCAGCTCCTATAAAACCAGCAACAGATCCGACAGATAAATCGAGATGGCCCGCAACAAGAACCATTGTCATACCTATGGCTAAAACACCTATAGTAGCACTTTGTAAAAATAAATTAGATAAATTACGCGGAGAAAGAAATAATGATCCCGTTAAAAAAGTAAAAGTAACCCAAATAACAAGTAACGCAATAACCATTGTATATTGACGAATATTTTTTTTAAATGATTGAAGTAAAAAATGATTTGCATCAAATTTCAAATTTTCAATTATTTTATTTAGTGTTAAGTTCATTGATCGTACTTTCTATGACAAATGACCAGTTGCATATTGCATAATAGTTTCTTGATTCGCATTTTTTTGCAATATATCTCCCGAAATTTTTCCATTATGCATTACTAAAATTCTATCACTCATCCCTAATATTTCAGGTAATTCAGAAGATATCATTATTATACATAAAATCCCTTGGTCTAATAATTGATTCATAATATTATAAATTTCAGATTTAGCCCCCACATCAATTCCTCGCGTAGGTTCATCTAAAATTAATATTTTTGGTTTTGTCATTAACCATTTTGATAAAACAACTTTTTGTTGATTTCCACCACTTAAATTACCAACAAATTGTTCAATTGTATTTGTTTTAATTTTTAAATCGCCAACAAATTTACGAGTAGAAAATATTTCTTTATTTTTATCCATAAATCCATAATTAGAAATTTTTTCTATACTAGAAAGGGTTGTATTTTCTTTTATATCCATGCCTAAAACAAGACCAAAACGTTTTCTGTCTTCAGATACTAAAGCAAGGCCAGATTCAATAGCATCGGATTCATTTTGAATTGTTACTTTTTTTCCTTCAATAAACAATTCACCACTTGTTACCTTACCCCATGCACCAAATATACTCATTGCTAATTCAGTACGCCCTGCGCCCATGAGACCAGAGATACCAATAATTTCACCTTTATTTATTTGAAAACTAACATTATCTATTACTTTTAATCCCGTTTCAGGATGCAACACGGTCCAATTTTTAACTTTAAAAATAGTTTTCCCAAATTCTCTTTTTTCTCTAGGAAAAATATTAGTTAATTCACGTCCAACCATTTTTGAAATTAACTTTTCTTCGTTTAATTCTTTTACAAGATCACTTGAAATTGTTCTACCATCACGAAGAATTGTAATGTGATCTGCTATTTGAAAAACTTCTTTTAATCTATGGGAAATATAGATACAAGTTTTTCCCTTGACTCTTAATTCTTTTATAATTTCAAGTAAATTATTAGCTTCTATTTCAGTAAGAGCAGCAGTAGGTTCATCTAAAATTAATATATTCGCATTTTTTGCAATTGCTTTTGCAATTTCAACTAATTGTTGTTCTCCTACACCTAAGCTTGAAACTTTTGCAGATGGATTTACATTTAATTTTACTTCTTTCAAAATATCTTTTGTTTTAGAGTAAGCTAAATCCCAATCTATAAATAAACCTTTGGTAATTTCATGTCCCAAAAAAATATTTTCACAGACGGTCATCTCTTTTACTAAAGCGAGCTCTTGGTAAATGATTGCTATTCCTGCATTTTCACTATCTATTGTTCCTGAAAAATTTTGTAAAAGATTATCTATAAAAATTTCGCCTTCATAGGAATCATTTGGATAAAATCCACTTAATATTTTCATTAATGTAGATTTTCCTGCCCCATTTTCTCCGCATAAGGCATGAATTGTTCCTTTTTTAACAGAAAAATTCACTTTTGATAATGCCTTTACGTTTCCAAAACTCTTAACAATATTTTTCATTTCTAATGCAAAATGATTCAATTTCTCGTCTCCGGAAAATCACATTTTTAAATTTTATTTAATATATTTATAAACTTCTTCTTTTTTAAATAAACCAGATTGAATCATTTCTTTATCAAGATTATTTTTATCTACAACAATAGGAGCTAAAAGAACGGAAGGAACATCTATTTTTCCATTATTTGTTTTACCGTTTGTATTCACAGATTTATTTTCTGCCATTTCCATAGCAACTTTAATTGCTTCAGCAGCTAATTTCTTTTGATCTTTATAAACCGTCATGGATTGTGTTCCAGCAACAATTCTCTGGGCAGCAGTAAGTTCTCCATCTTGTCCAGTTACAAATACTTTACCGGTTAATTTTTGAGCTGCTAGAGCCTGAACAACCGCTCCTGCTGTATTATCATTTGGAGCAATTACAGCTTGAATATTATTTTTATTAGCTGTTAAAGAGTTTTCCATAATTTTTTGAGCCACACTGGGCTGCCAATCTGTAATTGGTTGTTCGGTAACAACTTTAAAATTCCCATTTTTTATTCGTGGTTGTAAATGAACTAAAGCACCGTCTTTAAGTAATTTAGAATTGTTATCTGTAGGTGCTCCAGAAAGTAACACAATATTGCCTTTGGAAAGGTTTTTAGCAATATACTCTCCTTGAAGCTCTCCAATTTTTACGTTATTAAATGAAACATACATATCAAGATTTGAATTTAATACGAGACGATCAAGAGAAATTACTTTTACTCCTGCTTTATGCGCAGTCGTTACAAGAGCAGCAGCTGCTGCTGCATCTTGAGGTGCTAATATTAAAATATCTATTTTTTGAGAAAGTAAATTATCAACTTGGGAAGCTTGAACGGAGGCATCTTGGTCGGCAACTTGAATAAATATTTTAGCACCACTTTTTTTTGCAGCGTCTTCAAGACCTTGTTTATATCTTACCCAACCAATATCTCGTTGTGTAGGTAAAGAAACACCAATACGAATTTCTTTTGAATATGCAGAAAAAGAAAATGTTAATCCAACGATTGAAAGGAAGACAAATGAGTGGCGTGAAAGCTTATTCATAATAGCTCCTAATAAATATATATATTTTTTCGTATCAACGGTTATGAATACTAGAATAATTTACAAAAGTCAAAATATTGTTTCCTTAAAAAAAGGAAAAAAATATTGAAATACAAATATATATTTACAATATTTTATATAAAATTAACATACCATTATCTAAAAAATAGGTGTGACAAACAAAAAAAATAGATGACAAGTATAAATTTGTCATCTATTTTTCATAATGAATACATTTAAAAATAAAATATAAAAAAATTAATTATTTGACTTCACTTTTAATGCAAATACAGCAATATAAACATAACAGATTAAAGGTACGATATAACTTAAATGGAGACCACCATTATCAGCAATATATCCTTGTATCATTGGAATAATTGCACCACCAACAATAGCCATGCATATAATTCCAGAACCTTTTTCCATGAACTTTCCGAGATTTTGTGTACTTAATACAAAAATGGATGGGAACATAATGGAATTAAATAAACCAACAGCAATAATACTATATAATGCAAAATGCCCCGATCCAAATATTGTAAATAATACTAAAATAGATGCAACAACACCATGCACAAATAAAACTTTATTTGTTTTAAATTTTGTTGTGATAAAAGAACCAACAAAACGACCTACCATTGCTCCGCCCCAGTATAAACTGAGTTTATCGCCCGCGTCTTTTAGACTCATATTTCCAACAGTTGGAGAAGCAATAAAGTTTACCATTAAACTACCAATGGCAACTTCTGCACCAACATAAGCAAAAATAGCCAAGGTTCCCAAAACAAGTTTTGGATGATCAAATAATTTAAAATCTTTTGTCTCATTTTTTAGAGCAGAAGATACTTCTATCTTGTCGTTTGGAAATTTAAAGAAGGCGAGAGCTACTGCTATCATAATAGCAAAACAAGCAAGTCCAAAATAAGGAAGCTGAACAGCGCTTGCCTGAGCAGTGTGATAAGCAACAACCTCAGATTCTGGTAATTTTAAGAGCTCGTCTTTAGAAAGCATTGCTACAGATAAAATTAAAGCAGAGCCAATAATAGGTGCAATTGTTGTACCTAAGGAATTCAAGCCTTGCGCAAAAATAAGTCTACTAGAAGCTCTTTCTGGACCACCTAAAATAGTTAAATATGGATTTGCTGCAACTTGTAATATAACGATGCCACTAGCTAGTACAAACAAGCCACATAAAAACACTAAATAAATAGAAATTTTGGCGGAAAAAATAAAGGATAAACAACCTAAAGCTGTTAAAGAAAGTCCTATGATAAAACTTTTTTTATAGCCGTATTTTGAAATTAATTTACTTGCAGGCCAAGAAATTAAAAAATAAGCACCAAAAAAAGTGAACTGAACTAACATGGATTCTGTATAATTTAAAGAGAAAACCTCTTTTAAATGAGGAACTAAAATATCATTTAGGCAAGTAATAAAACCAAATAGAAAAAACAAGGTAGAAACAACACCAATGGCAACATTATGATTTTGCTTTTTTTGCAAAACATGCGGCTCTTTAGGCTGAGTGTACTTCACAGCTGAGACCATTAAAAACCTCTTCTCAATAAAAAAATGGATACCTCTAAATAACATCCTTGCATTTGTTATCACAATTTTGTTGCAATTTAAAAATGCTTAAGAGAGAACAATAAATTCGTCACAAATTTTATTGTTTAAAAACATTAAAAATAAAAAAAATGCCTATCTTTGGCTACATTGATAAGCAATATGAGACTTTTTTACAATCAATTTTATTCAAAAAAACAATTAAATAATTGTATTAAGTACATTTTTCAAAAAAAACAAAGTATAACAAGAAATTTATAATTATTAACGTTTATTTTTTACTTGAATTCTGTTCGATTGCCGCCTGAGCCGAAGCTAGCATTGCGATTGGAATACGAAAAGGTGAACAACTTACATAATTTAGCCCCATGGAATGACAAAATTTAACACTGGAAGGCTCTCCTCCATGCTCCCCACAAATTCCTACTTTTAAAGAAGGATTCGTCTTTCTTCCTAATTCCGTAGCCATTTTTATGAGCTGACCAACTCCTTCTTGATCAAGCACAGCAAAAGGATCTTCATGCAAAATAGCTTCTTGTTTATAAACTCTTAAAAAGGGAGCGGAATCATCGCGGCTAAAACCATATGTCGTTTGTGTTAAATCATTTGTGCCAAAGCTAAAAAAATCGGCATATTGTGAAATTTTATCTGCTACAAGAGCCGCTCTTGGAACCTCAATCATGGTTCCAAAAGGAATTTGTGGTGCTAGTTTAGATAATCTATCTCGTAACCATTTCAATTCTTGAGCAATCCCAACAAGGGGAATCATGATTTCAGGATAAACTTTTTTCCCTTGAGCACGGCATTTTTCAACAGCTTCAACAATTGCTTTCACTTGCATTTCATAAATTTCAGGGTGAGAAATACCTAATCTACAACCTCTATGCCCAAGCATAGGATTCGCTTCATATAATGCTTTAACTCTTTGTTTGATATCTTCAGCAGACAATCCTAATTGATTAGATAAACTCATCATATCTTTGTCTGTGTGAGGCAAAAACTCATGCAGTGGAGGATCTAATAAACGTATTGTTACCTCAAAGCCTTCCATTGCACTTAAAATACTTACAAAATCTTCACGTTGAAAAGGTAACAATTTTTCAAGAGCTTCTTTTCTTTCTTGAGCATTTTTAGCGAGAATCATTTGTCTCACATAAGGAAGTCTGCTTTCATCAAAGAACATATGTTCGGTTCGGCATAAACCAATTCCTTCAGCGCCAAAACTTCTTGCATAAATAGCATCTCGAGGAGTATCTGCATTGGCTCTAATTTTCATTTTTCTACATTCTTTAGCCCAATCCATGAAGGTATTAAAGTCACCACTAAGTTCTGCATTTTTTGTCTCCACTTTTCCAAGCATGACTTCGCCAGTAGAGCCGTCTAAAGTGATCCAATCCCCTTCTAAAACTTCAATTCCTGAAACTTTTACAGATTTATGTGATTGAGAAATAGTAAGCGAAGAACAGCCTGCTACACAACATTTACCCATTTGACGCGCCACAACAGCTGCATGTGAAGTCATACCACCACGTGCTGTTAAAAAGCCCTGAGAAGCATACATTCCACCAATATCTTCAGGTGAGGTTTCGTCACGAACTAAAATAACAAGCTCGCCACGAGCTGCCCAGCTTTCTGCTTCAATCGCAGTAAATACGGCACGACCAGAAACAGCTCCTGGAGAAGCTGGCAAACCTTTCGCAATTACTTGTTTATGAGCCCTTGGATCGAGGGTTGGGTGCAATAGTTTATCTAAATCTTGTGGATTCACTCGTAATAAGGCTTCTTCTTTCGTAAGTGTTCCTTCTTTAGCAAAATCAATTGCAATTTTTAAAGCTGCCTGTGTTGTTCTTTTTGCATTTCTTGTCTGCAATAAATATAGCTTACCTTCTTGAATGGTAAATTCTATATCTTGAACATCTCTATAATGTTTTTCTAATTTTTTTCTAACATCTTGAAGCTGAACAAAAACTTCTGGCATTTCTTTTTCTAATAAAGAAAGAGTTTTTGGAGTACGAATACCCGCAACGACATCTTCTCCTTGAGCATTGATTAAATATTCACCGTAGAAAATATTTTCTCCCGTTGAGGGATCTCTTGTAAAACAAACCCCTGTTCCAGAGTCATTGCCCATATTTCCATAAACCATAGAACAAACATTTACTGCAGTTCCCCAATCATTTGGAATGGAGTGAATTTCACGATATTTTTTAGCTCTATTGCAATTCCAACTTTTAAAAACAGCGCCTATGGCGGACCAAAGTTGCTCAAAAGGATTCTCTGGGAAATCTTCTCCCAAATGTTTATGATAAATTTGTTTAAAGGAAAGACACAACGACTTTAAATCTTCTGCAGAAAGACTTGTATCTTCATGATAACCTTTGTTTTTTTTGTAATTTTCAAGACAGTCTTCCATGTAGTGAGAATCTAATTCTTTTACAACATTCGAATACATTTGAATAAATCTTCTGTAAGAATCATAAGCAAAACGAGGATTTGCTGATTTTTTTGCTAACGCTTCTACAGTGGAAGGATTCAGTCCTAAATTAAGAACCGTATCCATCATACCTGGCATGGATACCCTTGCCCCAGAACGTACACTTACAAGCAAAGGGTTGATGGGATCTGCAAATTTTGCACCCATTGCCTCCTCAGTTTTTCTAAGAGATTCTTCAACTTGCTTTTTTACTTCAGGAGAAAAGTTTCCTTCTTCTTTTAAAAAGTCTAAACAAACCTTTGTAGAGATAGTAAAACCAGCAGGAACAGGAAGTTTTAAAGACGTCATTTCTGCTAAATTTGCACCTTTACCACCTAATTCTGCTTTCATAGAGGCATTACCGTCGGCGACTCCGCAACCAAAAAAGTAAACAAATTTCATCAAAAAATTCTCCTTGTCAGCGTCTAGGTCAGATATACGAAGATATAATCCTACTATGACAGCTTTAACTCAACTTATAATAATTGTAAATTGACAATTATTCATTAGGCACTGTATAAACAATTTACAGTGGGTTTTTATTAGAGAAGATCATTCAGAAAATACTCGTATCTTTGAAAATATGATTAAAAAAAATTTATTTTAATGGCATTCTCTTTGAAAAATTACTCTGTAATTATAAAGACTTATTTTTTTTTGCTCAAAATGAAAGCTTATACTTGTATCTCATCCTATTTTCTATTAGCTCTTTTAATAAGCAGAGAGTGTTTAGTCTTTCGACAAACTTTTTAAGAAAGACCAAACATTATCCTCTGTTTTTATTGAAAAACAAATACATTTAGGTGTGGCATTAAAATTGCTTAACCAAAATCAGAACGCATTTTGAAGAGGTAGGACACAATGGGAGACGTAATCGATATTTTCTCAAGAAAAATCGTTAAAGAGAAGGAAAACACAATAAAAACAGCTAGTACTGAAGATGCTAAAACCACTTTTGAAAAACAAGCATCACGTAACAAAGCAAATCAAGAAAGATTACGCAAAGAGCGCGATCAAGCAAATAAAAACGTTATGAAAAGTTATAGAATTAAATAATTAACCACTCCTAAAAGAGTTTGCTTAAATTAAAAGCAAACTCTTAATTTAAATTTACAAAATTTGATTTAATTTACTCAAAGGAAATAAAATATGATTTCAAGTTCTTCTAATAAAAGAAAAAACGTGCTTGATTTTGAATTTTTTAAATTACGCAAAAAAGAAAAACTAAATCAATTTATTTATCAAAAAGTTTCTAATAATCTTATAAATTTAAATAACAAACCAAAATCATTGGATGAAATTGACATATCAAATAGAATTCACAATATTAAACAAAGCGTTCAACGGATCAATAAACTTATTTCTGAATTAAAGCAAATCTCGGACAAACCAAATAAATAATATCCCCATTAAGTTGTCATTCCCTCAATTTATTGTAAAAAAGACACCGTCAGAGATTTTTTTTACTTTGTTCAATATAAGAGGGTTACTTTATGGGAAGCATACCATTCTACGCAAAAAGATTTGTATCAGGATCTAACTTTGAAGAAGCTTTCAGTGTAGTTGAAAAACTAAACGATAAAAAAATCTGCGTTACCTTAGATGTCCTTGGCGAAAATATTAAAGACAAGCCACAAGCCCTTAAATTTGTTGAAGAGTACGATCTATTATTAAAACGTATCGCAGAAAAACCACGAGATTGCTATGTTTCTATTAAACTAACAATGCTTGGACTCGATATTGATCATGAATTTTGCTACGAAAATCTTTCCAGAATTTTATCTATTGCCGATGAAAAGAAAATTCGTGTTGCTTTAGACATGGAAGGAACAGACTATACAGAACGTACAATTGCTATGTACGAACGTGCTGCAAAAGAATTTACAAGCCCTGAAATTGTACTTCAAGCTTATTTATTAAGAACAGAAGAGGATATCAATCGTATTATTGCTGCAAATGGAAAAATCCGTTTATGCAAAGGTGCTTATAAAGAACCACAAGAAAAAGCCCTTCAAAAAATGCCCCTCATTGTTGAAAATTATAAAAAATTAATTCAAAAACTTTTACTAAATGGCAAAAGAGTTTGCATTGCAAGTCATGATGATGAAATAATTGAATTTTGTATTAATTTTATTGAAAATAATAACATTCCTAAAGACAGATATGAATTTCAAATGCTCTATGGAATGCGTGAAAAGACATGGTCTCGCATCAGAGAAAAAGGACATAATATGACAATTTATGTTCCATATGGTGAAGATTGGCAAGCATATTACACAAGAAGATTAGCAGAAAGAAAAGAAAACGTATTTTTTGTTTTAAAGAATCTTTTTAGATCTTAAATAGATTTTAAGATCCTTACCTTATTCTATCCTCCCATTAATTCTAAGATAATATTGACAAAATATTTTTTTTAAATAATAAAGAATATATAGATATTCCTATTATTTTAGAGATTTAATTACTTGACAAAAGTGCATACACTAGCATAATAGTTCCTAAATTGCTAAAGAGCAGCAGTTCAAATAAATGAGGAGAGCGTTCTTGTGTTACCTAAAAGGAATATTGGCTTAATTGGAGTTACGCTTGCCTCTGTCGGAAGTATGATCGGATCGGGATGGCTTTTTGGTCCTCTTTATGCAGCTCAAATGGCTGGTCCTGCTTCTATTCTTTCTTGGTTTTTAGGCGGCTTTTTCTTTATTTTTATAGTTTTAGTTTTCTCAGAGTTGTCCTCAATGTTCCCTATTATGGGAGGACTTACAAGTTATTCCTTTTTTTCACATGGAAAATTTACAGGAATAATTACTGGGTGGATTTATTTTCTTTGTTTTGCAACTATTGTACCTATAGAGTCTTTAGCAGTAGTTCAATATTCAAGTACTTATTTTCCAATGCTAGTAACAAGTAATTCATTAGGCAAACATGAATTATCAACAATAGGTTATTTTGCAGCTGCAATTATTTTATTTATTATGATTTTTGTAAATAGATATAGCATTAAATTATTAACAAGAACAAACTCAATTGCAACAATTTGGAAAGTTCTTGTTCCCTTATTAATTGCATTTGCATTTATATTTAGCTCGCAAAGTAATTATAATAATTTAACTCAATATGATGGATTTGCTCCTTATGGAATTCAGGGAATCATGGCAAGTTTATCTGTCGGAGGAATTATTTTTGCATTTGGTGGATTCCAGTCTGGAATTATTCTAGCTGGAGAAACGAAAAACCCTCAAAGAAATATACCTCTAGCAACAATTAGTTCTCTATTTATTGTGACAATTTTATATGTACTTATTCAAACTGCATTTGTTGTAGCTGTTCCAGATACTTCCCTAGCACAAGGGTGGAGTCAATTAAATTTTGTTGGCGATTTGGGACCCTTTGCAGGACTTGCAATTGCTGCAGGCTTTACCATTTTATGTGCTTTATTATATATAGATGCTGTTGTTTCTCCATTTGGTTCGGGATTAATTATGACCTCAACAACAGCTAGAGTTATGCATGGATTAGGCACAATAGATGCCGCACCTAAATTTGTAACTAAATTAAATAAACATGGTTCGCCAGAAAATTCATTATGGTTAAGTTTTGCTGTAGGATTAATTCTAATCTTTCCTTTTCCTGGCTGGAAAGAAATGGTTACATTTTTAACATCATCCTATGTTGTTACTTTATCTGTAACACCTATAGCTCTTGTTGTTTTAAGAGATAAATATCCTGAACTTAAAAGACCTTTTAAACTCCCCTTCTTTAAGTTTATATCTTTAATTGCATTTTGTATTTGTGGTTTAATGATGCACTGGATTGGTTTTACTGTATTAATTAAACTCACATGCATTATTATTCTTTTTGTTGGAATTTACTCAATTGTGCTTTATCAAAAAAGAAGAAGTCTAATAAAAACGTTAGATCTTAAAAGCTCTTCTTGGATATTCGTTTACTTAACTGGATTTACAATAATAAATTATTTTTCTAAATTTGGAAATGGCACAGGACAACTTTCAACTATAAATAGCAATATTATAGCAATCTTGTTTAGCTTATTTGTATTCTTTTTTGCCTGTAAAATTTCTTTAAAAAGACAACAAATTATAAAAAATATTGATGAAGTAAAAAAATAATTTATTTTTCAAAGACACCTATGGCAGCATCACCTTCGGATCTAGGATCAGAGGCGCCAAAATAAATTTCATTTTGTATTTTTTGTTCTGCTGCCTGTATAGAACCAAAGGGTCTACTTTGGTTTAATTTATGACCCATACTTTTTAATTTTTCAATTGTATCTTCGCTTAATCCCTCTTCATAATAAATTTCATCTGGCCATAACTGACTATGTGTTCTTGATCTTGATAATGAAGTTGCTATATTTAAATTATAATCAATGTAGCCAACTAAAAAATTAAAAATTTGGGTAATTATACGGCTTCCTCCTGGAGCTCCGGTTGCTAATAAAGGTTCATTCTTTTCATTTAAAACTAATGTTGGCGTCATAGAACTTAATGGTCTTTTTGAAGGCTCAATTGAATTTGCTTCCCCTTGAATGAGTCCAAAAGAATTTGCTGCGCCTACCTTAATTGTAAAATCACCCATTTCATTATTTAAAAGAATTCCTGTTCCTTTAACAACTTTGCCATTTCCAAATAAAAAATTGAGAGTATAAGTATTTGATACCATATTTCCATCTTTATCAATCACCGAAAAATGAGTTGTATTTCCATTTTGATTTGCTTCAATTTTTAGACCATTTGTCTGAATTTCATTTGATGGTGTATGATAATCTTTATTCATTTTTTCAAATATTTTTCTAGCATATGATTTAGAAATAAGTTGCTCAATAGGATTTTTTACAAAATTAGGATCACCTAACTGTGTATTTCTATCATAATATGCGTAATTCATTATTTCAGTTACAATATGATAATATTTAGCACTATTTAATGAAATTTCTTTCATATTAAAATTTTCAAGAATATTTAGCATTTCAATTAAAGTAACACCGCCTGAACTCGGAGGAGGAACGGATAAAATTTGATACCCACGGTATGTTCCAATAATAGGTTCCATTTCTTCGGCTTTATAATTTTTTAGATCCTCTTTTGTTATAAGACCACCATTGACTTCCATATCTTTTACAATTTTATCGGCAATAGCTCCCTCATAAAATGCCTTTGTCCCCTGCTTAGAAATGAGCTCAAGAGTTTTTGCTAAATCACTTTGAACTAATAAATTTCCTATAAATTTTGGTTTTTTATTTTCATCAAAAAATATTTTTACAGATTCATCACTTGTTAAAAGAAGATCTTTATCTTTAACAAGTGATTTATATAAAGGGTGACTTATTTTAAATCCTTTTTTTGCTAAATCAATTGAAGGTTGCATTACTTTACTTAAAGACATTGTACCGTATTTTTTTAAAGCCATGTTTAAACCATAAACAGTCCCAGGAACGCCAACAGATTTGTAGCTTTTATCAACAATATCTCCATTTACAGATAAGTCTTTATTTAAAAACATATCCTTATATGCTTTTTTGGGAGCAGTTTCTCTATAATTTATAACAATAGATTTTTTTTGTTTATTTAACCAAATTAACATAAATCCACCGCCACCAATATTTCCCGCTTTAGGTAAAGTAACAGCAAGAGCATATCCAACAGCAACGGCAGCATCGACAGCATTTCCACCCTGACTTAAAATTTGGGCACCTACTCGTGATGCTATTTCTTCTTGAGTAACGACAATACCCTTTTTTCCAAAAACAGGATTGAATATCTGAGTTGTTTCAGTAATAGGAAAATCTTGTTTATTTTTAATTTCTTTAGAATAAGAATTAAACGATGTTAAAAATAATAAATTTACAAATATTAATAAGCATATTTTATTTGCTCTCATATTTAAATCCTTTCATTATCAGACAGATAAAAGATGACGAGAATCCCTTTTAATAATTCATATAGTATACAAAATAAAACAAATGTTTTATATAATAATTTGAACTTCAAGTAATCTTTTTTTTCACCGCAGCTAATAAAAGGAAACAAATTTATGAAAACATTGAATTATGATCGATACGGTGATTCTAGTGTTCTAAAAATATGTGAAGTAGCAATTCCTATTCCTAAAAAAAATGAAGTTCTTATAAAAATAAATAGTGTTGCCATTAATCCATTAGATTGGAAAATTCGAAATGGCATGCTAAAAATAATAACTGGAAATCATTTTCCTAAAAACATAGGCTGTGAGTTTTCTGGAATAGTTGAAAAAATGGGTGAAGAAATTAATGAAAATTTAATCGGAAAAAAAGTTTTTGGATTTGCAGATAATCCTATGAAAAATGGAGTTCTTAGCGAATACATTTGCTCAACGTTAAATTGCATTCAAGAAGTCCCATCAACTCTTTCTTTAGAAGAAGCTTCTGCTGTTTCTGTTTGTGGTCTTGCCGCTTTACAATCTTTAAAAACAATAGCCCAAGCTCAATCTGGCCAGAGTATATTAATTCATGGATGTACAGGCGGAATAGGATTATTTTCGATCCAATTAGCAAATAAAATGGGATTAAATATTTATGGAGTTTGCTCAACAAAAGGAGTTGAAATTTCTAAAGAATATGGCTGCCATGTCGTCATTGATTATAATAAAGAAAATATTTTAAATATAAAACAAAAGTTTGATATTATTTTAGATTTATCTAGCAAACTGACCTATTCAAATGCAAAAAATATGATGAATCCAAGTTCTATATATATTGACCCCAATGCAACACCAGAGGTGATGTTAAAATCATTTTTTATTAATTTAGTATCCTCAAAAAAATGTAAAGTATTGTTAACAAAATTTAACAAAGAATTTTTAAATGAATTAACAACTTTTTTAAAAAATGGACTTAAAGTAAAAATATTTAAAACATATTCTTTTGAAAACTCGATCATTGCCTATAAAGAAACAGAACAAAATGGATCCATTGGTAAAACAATTATAAAACTATTTTAATAAACTCTTTTTAAGACAACCAAGCAATCAACTCTGCCGCAAGCCATTTGTGCGCATTTTTTTGTGTCCGTAAATAAAGTTCAATTTTAGGAGCTGCAATAAAAAATTGAGTTAATTTTTCTTTATTAAGAACTTGCATTGCTTTTTGGATTCGCGCTTGTGCAGGAAACGGAATAAATGATTTTTCAAATGCAGTACGTAAATTTTTTGTTTCTTCTAAATTTTTCATAACAAAACATACTTGTTTTAAAAAGTAAACAAGAGCCATAAAAACACTCGAAGCCTCTTCTCCACAAGATTCACACTGAGACATTCTAAGCTCTAATAAAAATATATCTCCTTTAGAAATGGCTTCTGCAACATGAAACCCATTCACTTCTGGGTTTCCTACTAAAGCCTCTGAAAATGTCATTCCCGTCTTTTCCATAAGAGCGAAATGTATATCACATGCAATTAGATCACCAGAATATGTTTCAATTGCTAAATGAGATAGCTCCATAATTTCATTTTTAGATTTTTTAGATAGTGATGAATAGCGACAAGCCAAAGTCTCAACAGATTTATACAACTCTAAATCGTTCGGCTCATAGCATAAGTACACGCAACCTAAATTTTGAAAATCTGTTTCTTTAATGATATTGCGATAAGAAACAGGTGCAAAAAAATAAGCTGAAGACTCTAAAGGAACAGGCAGTCTTTTGATCTGTTTTTTTTCTTCTTCCCATTGCTTGGCTGTCATTTTTTCAGGCAGCACAACAATGCTCTTTTGTTGTGCAAAAAATAAGGATCCTGCAGCAGCGTATTCCATGTAGTCTACAATTGCATTTTTACCGCTAAAAAACTGTGGTGATTTTTGTGATTCTAAAAAGATTTTTTCATCTACAATTTTTTTATAAATTGAATTTTCACTCAATATTACTTTTATCATTGCAGATTTATCATCTGCAATAAGATTTAACATTAATTTTGAAGCATCAATACGTTGCATAATTTCCTTTAATAATTTAATAGCGGATAAGAAAAACATTTGAGTTTCTTATTCACACGACAATAATTTGTTGAGTGAACTATGTGAAGTATTTTTTTGATAATTTTTCCCGTATACTTGATCACGTAGTGCAAATTCGTTAAACCTCACTTGGTTTTTTATTTTTGACCTATATCTAATACAGGTGAACCATGGAACATTCGGTTGAACTTCAGGGCAGAGATCCAGTAGATAGAAGGCCTGCTCTTGTTACAGGAAAAGATCCTTCTTTTCATATGGTAACACAATCAGTAGCCTCTCTCGCCGGTCGCAAAGCAGGGCCAGGCTGGCATATTACATTTTTCCTTTCGACACTAGGAGTCGTTCTTTTATTCGTTTCTCTTGGATATCTTTTTTGGGAAGGTATTGGTGTTTGGGGAAATAATAACAGAGTGGACTGGGCATGGGATATCACCAACTTTGTTTTTTGGATTGAAATTGCTCACGCTGGTACACTTATTTCTGCAATTCTTCTCTTGTTTCGTCAAAAATGGCGTACATCGATTAATAGACTTGCAGAAGGTATGACTATTTTTGCTGTTATGGCTGCCGCTATTTTCCCAGCTGTACATATTGGTAGACCTTGGTTTGCTTATTGGTTATTTCCTTTTCCAAATCAAATGTCCATGTGGACAAACTTTAAGAGCCCTCTTGAATGGGACGTTTTTGCAGTTAACACTTATTTAAGTATTGGTATCATTTTCTGGTTTGTTGGAATGATTCCCGATTTTGCAACCCTACGCGATCAAGCAAAATCTAAAATAGGAAAATTTGCTTACGGATTAGTAGCTCTTGGTTGGACAGGTTCTGCTCGGCAATGGGTTAACTATGAAAGAGCTTGTATTCTACTTGCCGGAATTGCAACACCTGCCGTATTCTCAACTGCGGGCATTGTTTCCTTAGACTTTGCGACTTCCATTCTTCCTGGTTGGCATGCAACTATCTTTCCTCCTTATTTTATTGCTGGCGCAATTTTCTCAGGATTTTGTCTTTGTTTAAATTTACTTATTATGGTTCGTTCAATATTTAATTTTAAAGACTTAGTTACTGACAGACATATAGATATCTGTGCTCGCTTTATATTATTTACAAGCATCATTATGGCTTATGTTTATGTAATCGAGTTTTTTACTATTTTTTATAGTGGCAACCCTTATGAAAAATTTTGGAACTGGAACCGTATCAACGGACCTTATGGCTGGGCATACTGGGCAATGGTCATTTTAAATATCGCTATTCCACAAACATTTTGGATTAAAAAATTCCGCCAAAATATAATTTGGTTATTTATTGCTGCCATTTTAATTAATATTGGAATGTGGCTTGAGCGTTTTGTGCTTATTGTTACTACTTTAAGCCGTACCTTTTTACCAAGTTCTTGGGGCTATTTTATTCCATCTTTCTGGGATATTTCTTTATTTATTGGATCAATTGGACTATTTTTCCATTTATTCTGTTTATTTGTTCGTTACCTTCCTATGATCAATATGTCGGAAGTGAAATCTGTTATGCCTCAAGCAGATCCACATTTAAAACCTGATTTAACTTCATTCAAAAAATAAATTAAACTTTAAAAAAATCACCCTTCATTAGATAAAATAGGGTGATTTTTTATAATGATGTGGTCACAGATTCACTGTCATCTAATGATTGGACTAAATCTTCCCATTCTTTATTATTCTCAATGGGCTTTGGAGCTTTAAAAAAAGAACGATAAATATCATCATGACTTGCAAAATGTATCAATTCACTTACTTTAGAATTTTCAACTTTTAAAAGTGGCATATATAATTGTAAAGAAATATCTACTTCTTGAAGGAATCCATCTACAAAATATTTCAAATAATCTTCAAATATTTGAATTTCTTTAGCAACTGTAAACATTCTAATTATTATTTTTGTATACGTGTAAATAATTTTATCCATTTCATCTGTATCACACAAACGGTATGATTTATAATCATTAAATTCTGATTCAGGCATATATCCCATATTATTTTCTTTAGGATTATAATATTTTTTATCTCTTGTATTATATTTTTGAGTGAGCTCCATTAATTCATTTATATTATTATTTATTTTTAACATTAATTTTGAAATATTTTCTAGCCGTTTATCTTGCAACTCTGTAATTGCTTTCATATAACGAGTTGGAAAATAGTTTCTATTTTCTTTGTAAAAATCATAGCAAGGACGCCAAAATTTATCTTGTTCACTTCCTGGCTCAACTTTGTCTCGTTTTCTTTTTTCAATAATATATTTTTCCATTAATTGATTCCAAAATTTTTGCTCATGCTCGTCTATTTTAGAAGTAACATAAGAAACACCCATACTAAAAATAATTTTGAAGGGCATTATTGCAAAACTTGAAAGAATATTATGTGTTAAAGAATCAGAAATAAAATGAATAAAATTATCCGTTATCTTTACAACTCCAGTTCCGGCCTGCACAACATTTAAAGCAGAATAGGCTCCAGACATAACTTTACATATTATCTCATATCTCTTCTCTACATTTTCACTTGCATAATCAGAAATTAGCGAAGAAATAATATTAAATACCAAAATTCCACCTGCAGAAATTGCGGCATTAATACCATTAATTTGCTCTTTAGCTGAAAGAGACAATTGATCTACATTTATATTTTTAAAATAAATAGGCCCTACCACTTTTGTAGCAATAATTCCTGGTTTTGTTACTGCTTGGTAAGCATCGGATTCCGACTTTATAAAAATGTCTCTTAAACGAATATCAATACTACTATTCTGTCCAAAATGTTTAAGATACTGGTTTGTTTTATCAATAGAAAGCTCTCCAGTTATCATTGAATCAAAAATAAGTCTAGCAAAACTTTCTCTAACTTCTTTATTATCTATTTTTAAATGTTTTTTTAGAGATTTTTTAATAGTCTCATAATTATTTGGATTCCTATTAACATGAATTCTCAAAAACTCTGAAAAAGAAGAGTTTGTTTCAAATAATAAACTTATAGATTTATATAAATTTAATTTTACTGTTTCTATTTGAATTTGTAATGGTTGTTTTAAAATTAATGTATATCTATAATAATTCATTAATTTCATATAATCTTCTTGTAAATTATGGTGATTTACTTTTTTTGTTTTAAGATCTTCTATTTTTTCTATTAAATTTATATAATAAGTAAACAAAGTCGTCATATTAAAATTATATTGACCATTTTTACTAACCGACTTAATAACTTCATTCATTATTTTTTTAGATTTTTCCATTTCAAATAATTCATAATCATAAGAATTTCTAAAAACAGGTAAAGAATTTTGAAAAGCGGAATTTGAATTTAATGATAAATATCCTTCTGGAATAGCTAAACGTCTTGCTTTATATCTATCTTTTTTTAATATTTTTTTCCCTTTTTTATAAATAATACCACCCAATCTTGTTCCAATGCTTCCACCAGCTGTAATACTTCCCGTTATAGCTGCAGATGCGGCATTTGCAGCTATAGCTGCAGCATACCCAGGTGCCCCAACAGGAGGAAAAACAATAACAATAGAAATTAATAATAAATCTACCAGAGTACTTGCTGTTAATGAAAATATTTCTGCCGGTGAAAGCTGAATATGATATTTAAATTTATCTCCATAATTTCTACTTAATGCTATTTTTTCAAGATTTTTATTAAATTGATTATAAAAATTTCTTCTATCTAAATTCATTCCATTATTGATGTATTTATTATGAATTTCACCTAAATACTCGTCATGGAATGATTTAATGCTTTCAAAAGTAGACTTATACAAGTCTAAATTTTTTATTTGAGATTTTGATTTATTTAAAATTTCATATGACCTAATATTTATTAAATTTCTATTATAATCATTTGTATTTTTTGAATGAGCTAAATCTTCAAAAAATTTTTCTAAGCTTCTATAATAAGAAATAAATATATCATAATTTTCGAATTTAGAAATAACATTAATAGTATTATTAATTTCATTTTGTTTTATTTTATAAAGAGAAGTTAATAAATTTTTGAAATTTTCATATTTTTGTGCTTGTGAAAAATTTAAATTTTCATTACTAATGAATTCAGCAAGAATATATGGAAACTCACTTTTAGTTTGATTTTCATTTTTTATTTCATTAATATTATTTAAATATTTTAAGTAATTTCTTCGATAAATAAAAACAGAAAAATAAGCTATACATATCCTATAAGAAGTATAATAATAAGTATAAAATTCTTCTTCACTTAAGATTACTTCAGATGCTATTTTCTTTTTTTTATAAAGTTTTTTTTCTTCTTCTTTTAATCTATTTTTCTCTATTTCTTCTGGAGTCCTAAAACAGTTCTTAACTTTTGTTTTTAATCTATTAAGCATAGATAAAATCCTTCAAAATATAAACAACCCTATTTTTCGTTCGTTATTCTATTGAGAAAGATTATTATCCTATATAAATAATAAAGAAATCATTAACTAAAAATGACATTTGCATGCCTGAACCGACATAATCAGTATGTTATTAAAATTATTATGAATTTATTACTAACAGCTTTATTTCTCTTTAAATCTGCTAATAATGATTATCATAATCAAAAATAAAAAAAGAATAAAATTTGCTAAAAATAACATATTCTTATATAAAAATTACGCCTTGGAAATTTTTAGTGAATAAATTTATTTTGTTTAAATAAGAGAAGATATGCTTAAAAAATTAATTTTAATGATAATTACTTTTACTAATCACAATATTTCCTTTGCTTTATTCAAGATTGAATTCATAAACTATTCCAATTTAAAAATAAATTTTATTCATTATAATTTGGCCAACTCTCAAAGTACTTTCGAAATTCCTTCTGAATTTGTGAATGAGCTTCAATCCTTAGAAGCAGGTGAAAAATTAAGATTAAAACCATTAGATCATATTATTCTTGAAAATAAATACAAAATTTCTTTTGCTACCCAACAAACTGAATGTTCATGGATACATATTTTTAGTAAAAAGAAAAAAGCTCATGGATGGGATATATCTATTTATGTAAATGATAAGCATAAAGGAACAATTTGTGCTAACAAAAAATCTATTTTAGATTATGAAATGAATGCGAGATTATCTTTCCTTAAAGATTTAAATCACAATTCATTTTTACAATTTTACAATTTAGGATGGTGGCCAAATGATAGCATATTTCCCAATTCATTAAATGTTAAATTAGAGTAAGCTATTTATTTTTAGTTAGACTAATAAAATTTTTCTCATAATCTTTTTCATACTGACCTGATTTTTTCCAAAAATTTAAATAATCATTAAATGAATGAAGCAATTCATCATCTTTTAAACGGACTGCAACACCAAAATATTCATTTTGAACATTTGTATTTTTATATTCAAAAATATCATTAAATTTCTTTTGAAGTATTTTTGTATTATTTGTGTCAGTAACAATGGCATCTATTTTATTATTTCTTAAAGCATTTATAATATCAGCAGTTTCATTAAATTTTAATATTTTTGCTTTAGAAAGGTTTTTAGTCACATAAAAATCACTAGTATAGCCAACACGAACTCCAATTTTATATTGCTCATCATTTAGCATTGAAATATCTTTAATTTTTTCAAATTTTACATTATTTTTTCTATATAAATAACTAAGACCATCTTTAAAATAGGGCTCACTAAATAGTACTGATTTTTTACGATCCGCTGTGATTGTCATTCCTGAAGCAATTAAGTCACATTTTTTTGTATTTAAAGCGGGTATTATTCCATCAAAGTGGTAATCAATTACTTCTAGTTTTGCATTTAAATATTCAGCATAGCCTTTCACCATATCTATATCAAAACCTACCCAGCCTTCTTTTGTATTTACAGAAAAGGGTATAAAGCCCCCTGCAGTACATACTTTAATGACTTTAGTGTTTTTAATTTTTTCTAACGAATTTCCTTCTTGCGGAAACGAACTTAAAGAAATTAAGTTTAAAACAAGAATTAATTTTAATTTTATTATATTTAATATTTTCATATTTTTCCCTAATCATTAAATTATTTTTAATTGAATTAAAGAGGGATATATAAATGCTGAAATTTTATCACACTCTTCTTTTGTTAAGTTTTTAAAATATTTGTTACTTTCTAAACAATAAATTACTAAATTTCCGATTAGCTCATGAGCTTGACGAAAAGCAACACCAGATTTAACAAGCTCTTCAAGCAAATGTGTAGACCAAATATAGCTATCTACAGTCGATTTTTTCATAATTTCTTTTTGAAACTGAAGAGATTCTATAAATGGAATAAATATTTCCAAACAATTTTTTATGGTATCAACTGTATCAAACAAACCTTCTTTATCTTCTTGAAGATCTTTATTATAACCTATAGGTAAAGCTTTCATAATAGTTAAAATTCCAAATAAATGCCCAAATACTCTTCCCGTTTTACCACGAATTAATTCGGGAATATCTGGATTTTTTTTATTCGGCATTAAAGAGGAACCTGTGGCAAAAGCATCATCTAATTTAATAAAACCAAATTCTTCCGTTGCCCAAACAATAATATCTTCACAAAAACGTGATAAATGAGTTATTAATATACTTGAAGTAGATATAAATTCTATGACAAAATCTCTATCACTAACTGCATCTAAAGTATTTTGTATAATTCCACTAAAATTAAGTTTCTGTGCTACAAAAATTCTATCTATTGGTAATGTAGTTCCTGCTATAGCCCCTGCTCCCAAAGGAGAGAAGTTCATCCTTTTAAAACAATCTTCTAAACGGCTTAAATCTCTCTCAAACATGGAAGAATAAGCTCCAAAATATTTTTCTAGAGAAATAGGCTGGGCTCTTTGCAAATGAGTATAACCAGGCAGCATGGTATTTTTGTTTTGTTGACTTAAATTTTTTAACGTAACTAATAAAGATTGAATTTGATTTTTTATATTTAAAATTTCTTCTCTTAAATAAAGCCGAAGATCCAAGGCAACTTGATCATTACGACTTCTAGCCGTGTGGAGCTTTTTTGCGACATCGCCTACTTCTTTTAAAAGCAGCAATTCAATATTCATATGAATATCTTCAGCTTCTTCTGTAAATTCAACCTTTTGATCAATTATTTTTTGTTTTATATTCTCTAGTCCCTTAATAAGGATTTGAGATTCTTCCAAAGTTATAATCCCTTGAACCCCTAACATTTCCGCATGGACCTGACTTCCTAATATGTCCTGCATGGCAAGCTTTTGATCAAAAAGAATGGAAGCATTGAATTTTACTGTTTTTTTATCAAGTGGCTTTTTAAATCTGCCACCCCATAATTGTTGTGTAGAAGCTATATTCATATGAAAATCCTTTTAAAATAAAAATGAAATCTAAATTAGTATAAATATTTAATAATATTAAATTTATTTAAAATTTGAGTTTAAGATTTGCTGTAAAAGAGTATGGTTCGTCGTAACATGTGGGCCCTAACTTCTCAAAAATGGATAAAAAACCAAAATATGGCTATTTATCCATTACCCTCTTTTTATAGCGAATGCAAGAAAATTTAAACAATCTAAAATTTTTTGTTTGAATTGATCGTTTATGACAATTTAAACCTTCGAATATTATTTTAATTTCATTATAACTTAATCATATCTTAACAATATAATTAATATAATATATTGTTATTAAACTATACTAAAGGGTATATTATGAATGATATCTATACAGACTTTATTATAGATTATGCTAAAAATAAAGATAATTATGGAAAATATAAAATTATAATATATGAACTTCAGTCACTTTCTTGTTCTGATTTAGGAAGCTTTCATAATTTTGTAGACTCAACTGCGATTGAATTACTTTATCAAAATAATTCAGCTTTACGTCTTGCAGATTGCCCAAAAAATTTTGAATATAATGGTTCTATAAAATATAGAAATTTTTTAAATTCTATTGATTTAAATTTTTTATTTAAAAATAAAGATAAACTTGAAGAAAAACATATAAAATATATTAAATATCTAATTGCAGATAATAAAAGAAAAAAAGATCTCATTCCGTTAGGAATTAATGGAATTTATGAATCAGATTCATTTATTTGCTCTATTTTAGAATCTAAAATTAAACAAAGATTAATTTTAAATACAGATAAAGAATTACAAAACTATATACCAAATGTTTATTTATTTCATAAAGACGAATTAAGTGAAAATAATATTAAAAATTTAGAAAATAGAATTAGATCACATTTTGGTAATTATACTGAAATTATTATAAAGCAAGAAGGTAATAGAGGAAGCGGCAATCATTTTATTACACTTTATCCCAATGCTAAAATATTTAATGAAGATATGATAAAATCTTTAATTCATAAATCATATCTTGATTCTGGTTTAATAATGATAGAAGAAATCTCTAAGATAGCAACTCTTTCTAAAAATAATAAAAATTACGCAAGTACATATAGAGCAGCGGCAGTATATCATAAAAATAATTTTTTTAATGCAATTAATATATTCCGCGAGAAAAGCCCTAAAAATGAACTTGATTCCCACAAATCAAATACAATTGACATATTTTCACTAAAAAATCCTATTAGTATATTAAGAAAACCAAATGAAAAAAATATAGAAAATATTATAAATGACTTAAATAGTGAAAAAAAATATAATTATTATGAATCAGAAATAGAAAAAGACAAAGCTTATAGAAATTTAAACTTAATGAAATGCAAACCTGAGCTTTATAATATTTTCAAAAAAATAGGTGATTATTTAATTTATATTCATAATGATAAAATTATCAATGATATTTATAATAAATATTTAAAGAACAATGAAATCCAAATAGGGAAAATATTCTTTTCTAGTGAATTAGCAAAAACATCTTGTTTAAATATTCTCAATAGTTTGATTTTAGATAGAAAAAAATTCGTTTATGCTGAGTTTCAAAGAACAAATAAAATACAATCCCTTATTAATAAAAACAACTTCTCGTTTTCTAATTATTTATTTTATAGTAAATTGAAAATTCATTAATTTATTCTTTAACTTTATATACATATCTAACAAAAGCTGCTGTAATCATAATAATTAACAATGCTAAAATTAAAATCAATTTACTACCTGTAATAGAAGATAGCGGAAGTATATTTTTCACTAAAATAGTTGATAAACTGAAAAGAAAAAAAGCTAACGATTGCATTGTTGCCTGAGCACCGGTTGGTGAATATTTAGCTATGATGGAAAGCACGATTGGGAAAATAAAAAAGTTTTGCAACATATCAAATGATGAAAATATTCCTGGAAGAATAGGAGAAATATCACCTAAATTTCTAATAAAAAGATTAACCATTAAAAAAATGATAAAAAAGGAGCTGATCAAAATTACATATAACATTTTGATGTTTGTTTTTAAAAACTTTAAACACACAAATAAAAGAAATAAAATAGAAAATAAAGATGTTAACCAAAATGATAACGTGTTTGGAAAGGAAAATATTTTAGAGGAAATGGTAGTTGAAGCTCCAATGAAAAGACAAAATAACATAGCTCCAGCAAGAAAATAAGAGGTTTTTTTAGTTATTTTTTCACTTCTCTCATTATGATCATTTAATTTTATATTTTTATTTAAGTAATAAATTATAAATGTAAACAAAAGCATACAAAAAAAAGAAATTACAAAAAACGGCATATAAGTAAAATATTTATTTATTAATTTCGCCGAAAAATACGCTGAGCCCATTGAAGCTGCACTTACTGAAATAACATATAAAATATAGCCTAAATCATGAGATATAGATGAAAAATTTGATAACTTTCCGACTAATACGCTTATACTTGGTTTTATAAATGCAGAACCAACAACTATCATAATTAAAGCGCCAACAATAAAATAAACGGATAAATATCCAGACAAAAAAGCAAATAAATACCCTACTGATAAAGCGATTCCACCATAAATTGCAGCTTTAAAATACCCTAAATATTTATCTATCATAGGCGCCATAATTAAAGGGAAAACAAGAATGCCAAAAGAAAAATATCCTCCTATATTCATGGCACTTTCCTGAGAAAATTCCAGACCTCCATTTTCAATATTTGTCATCATATAAAATATAAGAACAAATGAAACGAAAAAATATGAGAATCGTTCGATAGATTCTGCAAGAAGTAACAAAAAAAATGAGAAATATTTATTTTGTATCATCCCATTGTTCTTTCTACATAAATAACACCATCTACAGCTTCAATTTTTTGATGAATATCTTTTAACTGATGAATATCTGTTAATTCAAGTTTTAAAAGAATAACGGCTCTTTTTTGAGGGTTTGTAAAACATTCCATACCTGCAATATTAATTTGCGAAGATGAAACCATTTTAGTAATGGCAGCTAGAATTCCAGGTTTATCATGTGCTGTTATCCTTACTCTCACATTATGAACTGTAGAAGAAATAATATTCCAAGAACAATCAACACGTCTTGCAGGGTCATTTGATAATGCCCACTGACAACTAGCAGCGTGAACGGTAACACCTCGGCTACGAGAAACAAAACCTACGATAGGTTGGCCTGGTAAAGGTTCACAACAACGAGCCATACGCACTACAATTCCTGTCATGCCCTGAACACGAACGGCATCTTCACCGCCTGCTCTATTTTTACCCTGTCTTTGTTTTAAGGCTTCTTGAACCGTTCTAATTTCTTGAAACTCTTGTTGCATTGTTTTTTGAGGTTCTGCAGACGTTGCTGTCTCAACCACTTTTGGAATTTGCAATACAGACAATAATTTTTGAACAGCTGATTTTGCATCTATTTTACCATAGCCAATTTGCAAAATAAAATCTTCGTAACCACCGACGCTAAAGTATCTATGAATTTCCTGAAAAACCCCAATTTTTTGAAGTTTTTCAAAACTAGAAGAGCTTTTTGATAGTTCTTCTTCCAATAAATTTTGTCCAATTTGTTTTGAATTTGTTCTTTCTTCGCTGCGTAGCCAAGCTCTAATTTTATTTCTAGCTTTTGTTGTTGTAGTAAAGTTTAACCAATCTTTGGTCGCTCTTACTTTATTTCCAACCAACAGTTCAATTACATCACCACTATGCAGACGGGTTCTTAATGTAGCAATTCGGCCATTAATTTTTGCGCCTGTGGTTTTTAAACCTAAATCTGTATGAATGGCAAAAGCAAAATCAAGGCAAGTAGACCCTTTGCGTAATTCAAAAACATCACCTTTTGGAGAAAAGACGTAAACTTCTTCATCAAAAAGATCGACTTTAACCGCTTCAAGAAACTCATCCGGATCTGAAAGTTCTTTTTGATGTCTTACAATTTGTTTTAACCATTTAAATTTTTCAAAATCAGCGGGATTTAACTGTGTATTGTTTGGATCTTTTCTTTTTTCTTTATATGCCCAGTGTGCTGCGATCCCGTTTTCTGCAATATGATGCATTTGAGCTGTTCTTATTTGAACCTCAAGCAACTCACCTTTGGCAGCAACAATGGTTGTATGTAAACTTTGGTACAAATTGGCTTTTGGCATAGCGATAAAGTCTTTAAATCGCCCTGGCACAGGTCGGTAGATATTATGAATAATTCCTAATGTTTCATAACATTCATTTGGAGTATTTACGATAACACGTAAGGCAAATAGATCGTAAATATCTTCAAATTCAATTTGCTTGTCTGACATTTTTCTATAAATTGAATAAAAATGTTTTGCTCGCCCATATACTTTTGCATTAATATTTGCTTCTTTTAATCTTGAATCAAGATGTTCTCTTGCTTGCTCAATTATTTTATCACGTTCCGTCTTTTTTTGGGCAACTCTAGCAATTAGGCTGTAATAAACCGATGGTTTTAGCTCTCTTAAACAAAGATCTTCTAACTCTGCTTTTATTTTGTACATACCGAGGCGCCCCGCTAATGGGGCGTATATTTCAAGAGTTTCCTCAGCAATACGCTGTCTTTTTTCTAAATTTAATGCCCTTAATGTTCTCATATTATGAGTACGATCAGCAAGTTTTACGATAATAACTCTTATGTCCCTAGACATAGCAACTATCATCTTTCTAAAATTTTCTGCCATTTTTTCTTGTGAAGAACGAAATTGGACTTTTGCTAACTTAGTTAAACCTTCCACTAAGGCGGCAACAGGCTCACCAAACTCTTTTGAAACCTCTTCAACAGAAACGTGAGTATCTTCAACAACATCATGTAATATGGCGGCAATTAAAGAGGTTTCATCCATTTTAAATTCAGCTAAAATTTCGGCAACTGCTAATGGATGAATAATATAAGGTTCACCACTTTTTCGTCTTTGGCCTGCATGCAGATTATGGGCAAAACGAAACGCTTTAAATAAAGTTGTTTCCAAAGAGAAATCTAAATATTGCAGACATTTTTCTTTCAAAGAAAGATAGGCATCATTCGCAATTTTTTCTATATCTTCAGTGGGAGTATTAGAAGATTGAGACGGCGCTTCTTCCTCATTTGGAAGAGATGTTTTAATATTATCAGATCCCATTCAGGAATAACTCCCTTTGTGCTAAGAATTCGGAGAAGATGCAATAATTTGCATTATAGATTTTGCACAAAGACAAGTATTTTGTAAAGATAAGGAGAAGTTTTTGATATCTAATTTTATTTTTCATTTTGTTTTTGCTGTATTTACGATATGGGCTTGCGTTGCGTGGTTTATTCAAAATAATAGATCCTCTTCAATAAGAAACGCTTTAGTTCCTTTATTAAGCCTTAATAAAATTGAATTCCCAAAACATCGAAGCATATTTATTAGAGGAGTTAAATCATTAGAAGAAGAATTATCAATTAAAATTCAAACAAAAGTCAAAATAAATTGCAAAATAAAAGAAAACAGTATTTATAACCCCAATATATTTAGAGCATTCTGTTTGTTTTTTAATAATAATATCATTGATAATGAAAAAAACATTTTATTTGAAAATAATTATTTAACTTTATCTGAGCTTGTTATAAATATAAAAAAACGAACTAAAGTTAAAAATTTAAATTTTATACTTAATCAAACAATAGAAAAAAATTATTACTGGCTCGCGGAGATTGATAATGTTTAAATTCTTATATTGCCTATTAATAGGTATGTTTCAAACTTTTATTTTTGCAAATCAAATCGAAAAATTAACAACACAAAAAGATTCTAAAACTGAAGAAGATTCTCCAAGTATTGTGAAAGATTTTTGTGAAAAATATGACAATCAAAAAGATTTTTTTAATGACATGACAAAAGAAATATTAAGTAATGAAAAAAGAAGAGCAGAACTTGCTTCTGGTCTAGCTCGAAAAAAATATCCAAAATGTGAATTAGCAATAAAAGATTACTTGAAAAAAACTCTTTCAGAAAAAGAATATACTCCAAAACAAGGCGAACAAGCTTTTATTACATTGGGATTAATTGCAAAAATTCCTGAAGCTAGCCAAGTTATTGAAAAAGAAATTGATAAAGGATATTTAAGTAGTTGGATTGATATTCTAAAAGAAACAAATGATGCAGGGTATATTCAATCTTTAAAAAGCTGGATTAAAAGAGTTGCTAAAGAAATAAGAGAAAAAGATAACACAAAAATATTAGATCCATCTTTATACGGAAAACCATCTACCGATGGAAAAGAAATTAAATATCCCGATATGGTAAGAATTTGGACTCCTATATTGATGAATCGATTTTTAAATGAAATGATTGCTCGTAAAACAAAATTAACAGAAAATGAGTTTAATGAATTAAATATTATTTATTCTTCTACTACAACTTCTTACAGAGAAACATTTGTAGAACAAATAACTAAAATTGTTGCCAATAATCCTAAAGATTGGTTATTAAGTTACAGAAAAGAAGAGCATTGGGTCCAATTTAGACTTTTTCCCATTATGCAAAGGCTCGGAAAAAAGGATGGGAATATTAAACTAGAAATAATTTGGATTTCTAAATATCATAGCGATGGAAGAATTCGCACCTTAGCTTTAAATACTCTCGAAAAAATTGCAACTAAAAAATAAAGTTACTTTATAAAGTAACTCCTGCAGCAACAAAATCAAGCATACGAACAAGGCCTACAGCATTTCCATTATTATCTACTACTGGCATTAGATTAAATGGTGGATTTTTAGAACACATTATTTTTAAAACATCGATAGCTAGCAAACCTGGCTGAATTACGGAAGGATTTTTATTCATAAATTCCGATGCTTTTAAATCAAAAACATGAGCTCCATGTTTTTCCATTGCCTTTCTAAGATCTTTTTCTGAAATAAGACCTAAGAATTTTTTATTTTCAACCACCAAAACAGCTGCTTTAGAATATTTTGTAAATACAGAAATCACCGATTTAAAAAGATCGTCTTTTCCAACTAAGGGCAATTCATCTCCTTGAACCATAAGATTATCTGCTTTTAAAAATATTCTTTTTCCAATCGCTCCACCAGGATGATTTTTTGCATATTCTTCAATTGGATAATTACGAATTTCTACTGAAGCAGCAACAAAAAGCTGGCATAAAGCAAGAGAAGTAACAGTACTTGTTACGGGAGCTTGACTCAATGGACACATTTCTTCAAAAGGAGGAATAAGTAACACATGATTTGCTGATTTTGCTAAAGGAGAATCTTCTTTTGAGGTTAAAACAAATATTTTAACATTTCGTTCTTGTAGACCAGGTAAAAGCTGTAAAAGTTCGCTACTTTTTCCATTGTTAGATATTAAAATAACAGTATCTTCTTTTCCAACAACACCTAGATCACCATGAAAAGCTTCTGTTGGATGAACAAAGCGCGCAACAATTCCTACACTTACAAGCATAGAAACGGCAAGTTGAGCAACTTGAGCTGATTTTCCCACAGCAATAAAAAAAACTTGTTTTAATGAACTATTTGCTCTTGCACAGGCAACAAGCTCATTTGTTATTAATAAAAAACTTTTTTGAAATTGAGCATTATTTTTTAAAGTATGATTATACCATAATAAAGCTTGAGAAAAATGATCGGTTCTTTTTATTGCACTCTCAATCACAGAATTTATCATAAATAAACAAACCTCAAAATAATAAAATCATTAGTCTTTAATTGAATTATCAACAGCAGGAATTTGAGGTGGATTTTTGTCTAATAAGATAAAATTATTTTGGTGCATGGCAACCCAAAAGGAAGGATCAGGCATTACACCTACTTCAAACTGAGTTTCAATAAAATATTCATTATCTTTGCGCATAGAATCGCGGACGCTTAAGCAAAAACTTTGCACTTGTTCTTGATTTTCTTCTAAACCAACAACTCTTAAAAATACAGTGCGCAACCAACCTGAATCTTGTGGGGCATTTGGAGGAAGAATAGCTCCTAATGCAGCAGCTTCGATATTTTCAAATTCTGCTAATATTTTTAAAGCATGTTGTTTTTGGACATCATTAAACGCATCTGGTGGAAAAGCGATTTGCATTCCTTCAGATGGGGCTTGAGCAGAGCTAGCCTGTTCATTAGAAACGTTTACCTGAACAGGGCTTCTTTGGGTTTGAGGAACAATTCCCATAGCAAGCTGTTTATATTCAACTTTATTTAGAACAACAAATGGGGCACTTCCAGGGTTCACAACAATCACTTCGGCAGGACTTGGTTCTAATAATTTAAAAACATCTTGTCCACGTATGGAAACATATTGTCCCCCTTCTGCACGCCATCTACGAGCAGCCGCAGCACTTGTAAAAGCGGCTGAAAATTGAACACCTTGCGAATTTGATAAAATAGCGACATTCACACTTGGATTTTCTGCAGCAACAGTAGCTTCGTTTACAGCTGCACTTGGAGCACCCGTATCTGCAAGAGCTAATAAAAGATCAGAGAATAAAAGTTCTTGGTATACTTTTGCTCTTGTTTCTGGCGTGTCATTCCTTGCATTTTCTACTAGTGCGTTTTCCAAATGCAAAGCAGGAGTTGGTTCATTTTGTTGCTGAGCTGAATCAGAAGCCTGGGTTTCTTCAATTGTATCTGTTTGATTTCCATTTAAAGTTGGATTTTCAAACTTTTTACTTTGATCTTTTTTTCCAAATAAATTTTTTAACACCATATCATAGCTTCCTTTATAATTACGTCATACAACAGTTAGTAAACATGCTACGCCTAGCCAAATTTGGCAAGGCTTCTAAATTCACCTATATCGCCTTTTTTTAGCTTGCTTCCAAAGATCATTCCACTGCTCAAGAGAGATATTTTTTACTGAGGTTTCCGTTAATGGAGTTTCCATTTCTAGACAAATTCTCTCCATCTCTTTAAATCTATTGATAAATTTATCTATAGCAGCTCGAGCGATAAGATCAAAGTCAAAATGTTTTGCCCCTTCATTTGTTTCTTTAAAAAACTGAACTACGTTACACAAAGCATAAACAACATCACCAATTTCATCTTCAATTTTTTCTATATTTTTCTCGTTTTGCTCAATCTCATATTGAAGTTCTTTCACTTCAGAAATAACATCTTGAAACACTTCTTCTAAAGTATTCCAGCTAAATCCAACTTTTTTTGCTCTTTTTGAAACTTCTACTCCAAAGTTTAATGTTGGCAATGCTCTTTTTTTAAGAGCTTTTTTTAATAAAGAATCATTTTGTTTTGGGTTATCTATATTTTCTTTTTCTTTGATTTTATCCCATTGTTTTAACACGTCGTCTGTATTTTGAATTGTAGAATCATTTTTTTGAAATACATGAGGATGTCTTTGAATCATTTTTTTATTTATACTAGAAATAACATCATTTAAGCAAAATAAATTTTCATCATGAGCTACTTGTGCATTTAAATAAACTTGTAAAAGAACATCACCTAATTCGCTATAATAATTTTTAATTTGTTTTTCAGAAGGAATAGCATCAAACGAATTTAAGGCATCAATTGCCTCATAAGATTCTTCAATCAAATAACTTTTTAAAGAAGTTAATGTTTGCTCTTTGTCCCAAGGACATCCGTCTGGTGCTCTTAATTTGGCAATTGTATCTGCAAAATCTAAAGATAATTTAGCTAATTGATAACGTTTTGAGAAATTATTTTTTTGAAATACAACTTCATTATTAGAATTTAAATTTATTTTAAAATCTTTTTTTTTTCTGAATTAAATTCAATCAAAGACGGTTCATAGAAATCAGGTGTGTTAAAACCTGCTAAATCTAAAATTGTAGAAGCAATATTAGCAAGACCTGCATTCGGCATATCTGTTTTTAAAGAAACATTTTTTTCTAAAATTTCAGTATTATAAATTACACAAGGTACGGGCGCTAAAGTATGGCTTGTTTTTAGCTTAGGTTTTCCATTATCATCAAATATAACTTTTTTTGTTTTTTTATCTAACTCATACATTTCATCTGCGTTTCCGTGATCTGCAACTACAATTAAAATAGTATTTGTTTCTTTAGCTGCTTTCATAATACGGCCTAATGCTAAATCAACAGCGGCAACAGAAAGAACGGCAGCTGCAAAATCTCCAGAATGGCCCACCATATCTCCATTTGCAAAATTTATACGACCAATTTCAAAAGAATTATCATACATATTTTTAATTGTAATATCTGCAATTTCTGCTGATTTCATCCATGGACGTTCTTGAAAAGGGATAAGATCAGAAGGAATTTCAATATAATTTTCTAATTCAGCATTAAATTTTCCACTTCTATTTCCATTCCAAAAGTAAGTAACATGTCCGAATTTTTGTGTTTCACTGCAAGCAAATTGTTTTACAGATGCATTACACAATAATTCAGTAAGTGTTCTATCTATTGCAGGTGGAGTTACTAAAAATAATTCGGGTAATTTTAGATCTCCATCATATTGCATCATGCCTGCATAATAAATTTTAGGAAATCGCTTGCGAGGAAATGATTTAAAGTTTTGCTCTGTTAATGCTCTTGAAATTTCAATCGCTCTATCCCCTCTAAAGTTAAAAAAGATAAAACTATCGTTTTCTTCAACTGTACCTAGGGGTTTACCTTGATCGATTATAACAAATGGTGGTAAATCTTGATCATAATAGTTTTTTTCTTGGCGTAAAGTTTCAACAGCATTTAATAAGGAAGAAAATCCACGTCCTTCACCAAGTATATGAGCTTGATATCCTCTTTCAACAATACTCCAATCACTTTCATACCTATCCATGGTAACAAAAGTTCTTCCACCACCGGAAGCTACTTTACAATCGAAATGATTAGAATTTATTTCTTTTAAAAAAGAATCTAATTTTAAAATATATTCCGTTGCCGTTAATGGGCCAACATCTCTTCCATCAAGAAGAACATGTAAACGAACTTTTTGAACACCTTCACTCTTTGCGCCTTTAATTAATGCAAATAAATGATCAATATGACTATGGACATTTCCATCAGATAGTAAACCACATAAATGAAGTGTATTTTTTTTGTTTTTTAGTTCTTCTCTTCCAACAACTTGTTTCCAAGCAATACCTTCAAAAATTTTACCAGAATGAATAGCAGAATTCACAAGTTTTGCTCCCTGCGCAAAAACTCTTCCTGCCCCCAAAGCATTATGACCCACTTCACTGTTGCCCATGTCGTCATCGCTTGGTAAACCTACAGCTGTCCCATGAGCTTTTAATGTTCGAAATAAAGAACTTGAAATCAAGGTGTCTAAATTTGGAGTATAAGCTGCGTTTACAGCATTACCTGTAATAAAAGCCTCAGAAGGTAAAAGTCCTTTTTGGTTTTTGAGCTCAGATGTAATATTGGCATTTGGGTTGGTGTATCCAACTCCATCCATTACGATTGTAAGTATTTTTTTATTGCCAGAGAGAGGCGAAATTCGGTTTAATTGAAACGATTTTAATTGAGTCATTGTCTTTTTTGCTCCAAAGTTTAGCTTCGATTCTATCTATTTTCGAAGCGCTTATTTAATTTACTCATGCATTGGCAGTTGGTCAATTTAAGAAAGGGTTTAGAGGTAAAAAGTGATTTCAAAGCTAAATCAAGTTATAAAATTTTTAATCTTAGGATTATTCGTAATTCTTTCGCCTAATTTCCTAAGAGCAAATGAAATATTTGTTGCACCTGAATCTCAATTTGTAGATTCTGCAAATATAAAAGTCCAAGAAGTTGTTCAATTTAAAATTTTAAAAATTGAAAAAGAGAAAGATCTTTATAAAGCAAAAATTGAGCTTAAGACAAAAAATGATTTTAAAATATATGAAGACAAATTAAAATTTAATTTACATCCTCAAAATAATCTTCCCCATCTTTTAAAATATACATCTTTAAAACCGCCAGAGTCTTATTTTGATCCATTTTACAAAAAAGAAAAAAAAATATTTAAAAACTTATCCGTATTTTATATTGAAAGTAAATCTCCTTTTCAATCAAACGATAAGCTTGAAATTGATATTCAATCCTGTTCAAATGCAGTCTGTTTAGTTCCTGCAAAACTTGCTGTTTATATGATAGAAGGCAATTTATCCGATTTAAATAATACAAATACATTCTCAAATAAAATTAATAACCAAACCACAAATTTATCCAATCAAATTAACACTATTAAAGAACCAGTTGTAAAAAAAACAGAAATTGATACTTCCGAAAAAATTACCTTATTAAATGATAATATTGCTTTTCAAATTCAAGAAGCTTTAAAAAAAGGAAGTTGGATATTATTTCCAGCTCTTTTTCTAGCAGGCTTGCTTATGAATTTAACACCATGTGTATATCCAATGATCCCTATTACTTTAAATGTAATGTCGCAATTTGGACAAAGTAACTCCAGGAAACAAAAAATAAAATCGTTACCTTTTATTTATGTAGGAGGGATGATTATAACATACTCTCTGCTTGGTGTTTTTGCTGGTATGACAGGAAATATATTTGGTGCACAGCTAGCGAATCCTATTTTTAATTGGATAATTGCTATTGTTATGTTCTTACTAGGTCTATCTATGTTAGGTGTTTTTAATTTTACGGCAGTTCAAACTTTTGCGAATAAAATTCCTCTTGCACAAAATTATCCTAGAACGGCAGTGGTAACAATGGGCGCTGTCTCTGGTTTAATTTCCGCCCCATGTACAGGTCCCGTCCTAAGCACCATTTTGTTATTAATTGCCCAAAATAAAAATCCTGTATCAGGATTTACCTATATGTTATTTTTCGCTTTAGGCTTTGGACTTCCCTATGTAGCATTAGGTTTTTTTGGTCAACGTTTAAGTAGAATGCCCAAATTTCCACGCCTTGTTAATTTTATTAAAATATTTTTTGCATCTCTCATGTTTGCTCTTGCTTTATATTATGCTCGAGGTACTTTTCAAAAAATTCCTTTAATCCAAGATATTTTTAGTAAACCCCAACTTTTATCGATTGCAATACTCTTGTTACTTTCAATAACTTTTATTGCTCTTTCTACAAAAAAAGATATTTTAGGTAAGATTTCAAAGGTAGGCATGACATTAACATGCTGTGTTTTAGCTTTATGGCTTACCCTATTTACTTCAAATAGTTTTTTTCATCCTAAAAATATTTCACATGCGCAAAATGTAAATCCAAATGGAATTAAATGGGAAACAAACTTTGATGATGCCGTTGTATTATCTAAACAATCAGGTAAGCCTATTTTAGTAGATATCTGGGCAGAGTGGTGCACGGCTTGCCTTGAAATGGAAGAAACAACCTGGAAAGACAAAAAATTGATCGAATATATCAATACGAATTTTATCCCTGTTAAGTTAGATTATACTGAATTAGCTGATAGTATTCAAAATTTAGTTAATAGATGGGAAGTTAACGGACTTCCCGCTACAAGTTTTTTTAAAGCAAATTCAAATTTTAATGAAAAACCAGATATTTTATATCAGGGTTATGCATCAGGAAATAAAATATTAAGCGCTGCATTAAATATAAATAATAAAAATTAATTAGTGGGAGTTAACATTATGTCTAGTTCGTTATTTTCTTGGTTTCAACTTTCTCTCGGATTTTTAGGAGTGATCGGACTTTTTTTATTGTTTATTGGAATTGTTGCCTTAATTGCCATTAAAAAGAAAAAACAATCTCAAGAAATAAAAATTAATATTAAAAATTTAAATGAAATTTATAAAGAAAATAAAGATAAAATATTAAAAGAAATTTTATCAGAGAGCGAATTAAAAGAAATTGTAAAACAAGAAAAATTGGATGAAAAAGAAAAAAAGAAACTTGAAAAAACGGAAGCCAAGTCCGATGTAAAAACTGAAAAACCAAAACGTATTTTTGTTTTAGATTTCAATGGTGATGTTGCTGCATCTGCTGTTACCGTATTCAGAGAACAAGTTACAGCACTTTTACAAACAGCAAGAACATGTGATGAAGTTGTTGTTCGCTTAGAAAGTCCTGGCGGGATGGTTCATGCATATGGTCTAGCTTCATCACAGTTAGCACGCATAAAAGATCAAAAAATACCTTTAACCATTTGCGTTGATAAAGTTGCAGCAAGCGGTGGTTATATGATGGCTTGCCTTGCCGATAAAATTATTGCCGCACCTTTTGCTATTTTAGGATCAATTGGTGTTATAGCAAGTTTACCTAATTTAAATAAATTTCTTCATAAAAATGATATTGATTATTTAGAGATTACAGCTGGAGAATACAAAAGAACTCTTACCCCATTAGGTGAAATTACAGAAAAGAAAAAAGCTAAATTCCAAGAACAAATTGATGACGTTCATGAACTTTTCAAAAGTCATGTTCAAAAATATAGAAATATTGTTGATATTCAAGTTGTTGCTACTGGTGAATATTGGTATGGAATTAAGGCTCTTGAAATTAAATTAGTAGATGAGTTAAAAACAAGTGATGACTATTTATTAGAAGCTAGTAAACAGTTTGAAGTGTATCAAATTTATACTCCTAAAAAAGAGTCTTTACGTGAAAAACTTTCTGGTTCTGTAAATTCAATTATTTCCTCTGCTATTGAAAAAAATTTAACAAAGACTGAAAATAAATATCCTCTTTTTATGTAAATTTAAGGATTTCTAAATGAGCTTAAAATTTTGGATGCAGAAAGAAACTGAAGAATCTGCAAGTATTATTAAAAATCAACAAATTGACAGTGTAGAAATATTAAATGAAGTAACAAACAGACTTCAAAAAGTACCACCAAATTTTGTTGCTACTTTAGCCAGAGGAAGCTCCGATCACGCTGCTTCTTTTTCAAAATATGCAATTGAAACCCATTTAGGAATAATGACTGCCTCTATAGCGCCTTCAGTCCATACAATTTATAAATCAAATATAAATTATAAAAATAGTTTTGTTATTGGCATTTCTCAATCTGGTAAAAGCAGCGACCTAGTTGAAAGCATGGCATTTGCCAGGAAAAAGGGAGCCATTACCTTAGCATTTGTGAACGAAAAAAATTCACCGCTAGAACATGAAAGTGAATATTGTATTCCTCTTTTAGCTAACAAAGAACAATCTGTAGCGGCAACAAAAAGTTTTATTGCATCGCTTTCAAGAATAATACAGCTTATTTCCTATTGGAAAAAAGATTCCAATTTAAATAAACAGCTTTTAAATACTTCAGATCAATTATTAAATTTCAATGAGAATGAAATGAATCTCTTTGTTGAAAATTTATTAAATGAAAAAAGTATATTAGTTATTGGCAGAGGTCATTCCTTCCCCATTGCACTTGAGTCTGCTTTAAAATTAAAAGAAACCTGTGGGCTCCATGCTGAAGCCTTTAGTGGTGCTGAAATTTTACACGGGCCTTTTGAATTAATCCAAAAAAACTATCCTATTTTACTATATTTATCGAATGATGAAACTTTAGATAGCATGCTCAAATTAATTGAAACTTTACAGAATAAAAATGCAAAAATTTTTATTATTACAACAAATGAAATTGCTCTTAAATATGAAAAAAACCTTTCAAATACTTACATATTTAAAACAGCAAATTCCATAAATTCATTATGTGATAATATTTTAAGTATTTATCATTTTTATAAATTAGCTGCTTTTTTGTCGCAAAAATTAGGCCGAAATCCAGACCTTCCTAAAAACTTAAATAAAGTAACAGATACTATATAAAAAAAGAAAGGTGTTTAAACCTTTCTTTTTTTATAACAAAGAAACAAATTATGTTTCAAAATTATAATGATAAAGTACCAACTAAGTAAAAGAGGTTAGCAGATGTTTGATTCTGTTTACCATCATTATTAGTATATATTTCTTTGCTTGCATTGATCATAGCATAGTTAAATTCTAGAGAGAATTTTTCTTGCATATAACCCAGGCCTACATTGTAAAGATCTGTTGTTAAAGTGGAGTTTGTAAATTTAGTTACACCAGTTGTCCCGCCTCCTCCAGAAACTAAAAGACCAGTAGAGTTTTGATATCCAAGTGCATAAGTAAGAGCATCACCAGAGCCCAATAAATCACTCATTCCCCAAAGTTTTGAATTACCAGTTACACCAACTCCGACCGTGTTGATTGTTTGAGAATCATCAGTCGTACTTGCTGTGTAATTATCAATGTTATTTGAAGCACCAAGTACGCCTGTTTGGCTCTTGCTAGTTGTAACAGATTGATACCAAACACCACCTTTAAGAGCAGCATTCATATAGTTATAGCCTAAAGAAACTTCGGTGTTTGTAACATCAAATACTTTATATGTATTTGTATAAGTTGTTACCAAAGTCGTCGCATCAGTAGTTGAAGTTGCTGTTATTTTATTTACAGCATTTGATTGAGAACCATAGCCTACTCTTGCTTCTACAATGCCATCACCAGCGTTAATATCTGCACCTAAATTTGCTTGGATAGCGCGAGATTGCGTTTTAGGAGAGGAGTTAAAGGAATTGTCGCCTTGAACTAGTGATGTATTGCCAAACCATCCTGATCCAGTGGATTGAGTAGCAACTGCAATATTATTATATGCACCAATGCCAAAGTTGATCATACCAAAATCAAATTTGCCTGCATATTTTAACCCTAGACCATCGGAGCTTGTTAAGCTTGATACGTTATCTAAGTTTGTTGCTAAAATTTGCGTTAATGCATCTGGAGCATAAACTAATGAAGCAACAATTCGATCTCTACCAATTACAAAAGAAACAGTAGCAGGATCGGACTTATAAAGATCTAATCCAATATTTGCCCTGCGAACATCAAATACACTTTCTCTACCATTCGTTGTTGGGACGGATTCAGAAGAAGTATTTGTAAACCCTTCAGTAGGACTTCCTGCTTGTACTTCTAAAGTACCAAATACATTTTTGTAACGATAATTTAAACCAAAACGTGCCGTAGCTGTAATCAAGTCCAATTCATTTTTACGATAGCTATCAGTAAATGAATAACGGCTTTGTAACTTAAGGCGAGGTGAAAAATTAGCAGCATCTGTTGCTGACTCAGCAAATGCACTACCAGAAATAGCAATCAAAGAAAAAAGTGACGTGGTCTTTAGCAGACGTTTCATGTAGGTCCTCCAATAAAGTAACAATAAAGAAACTGTTGACAATATTAACTAACGAAACAGACTTTAAACTTGAGATACAATCACATCATATTTGAGGAAAAAGAATAGTGCAAGAGAGAGAAAGGAATAAATTAAAGATTTGTGGTACTTGCTCCAAAATCACGACCAGCTTGTTGTGAAAAACCAGACTCTCTTGCTAAATTAATTTGACGGTTCACAACGTTTAATGTGTACACAAGTAAAATTGCTTTAAAACTTTGCCATGATTGAACATCAAGCTGAATAAGCAAATCATCATCAAAATACATTTCTGTATTTGTAAGTATTGTTTCTATAGCAGAAAATACTTGTTCAAAAGAACTTGCGGTAGCAAGATCAACTAAATCATCTTTACTACGAATTGAAGTTGCTAAACGAATTGCATTTAATCTAATTAATTCTACTGACTCACTATTTAATATCATAAAAAGAAACCTCCATATCAGACACATTCTATCTTATCCATGAGATTTCATGTGAGCAAGAAGGGTTTCCATTTTTTTTTATTATGAATACTTAAACACACAAATTATTTTGACGTTTTAAAAATACAAAAAGCTGTAACTCCAAAAAGAAAAAAAGCAAAAAATACAGACAGGACATAAATAGGTGTGCGTGAAGGTAAAATTCCATTTATATCAAAGGTCGGAAATTCTGATGATTGATTTCCTACCCGCACAAGTTGTCTCGATAAATGATTTGGATCCTTTTGTGATGCCGCATTGTTGTCTAAAGGATCGGGACCAACAAATGATCGAAAACTATTTGGAATATTTGTAATACGAGGAGGCCAAATATTTGCTGTATCACTAAAATTTGAAAATAAATTTCTTAATCCACTGCTATATTCAGGCATCATAAAAATTGTGACTCCTGGTAAAATAATTAAATCTGAAGGTCGCCAAATTGTATTACCAGATAAAGCAGGTAATGAAAATTCAACACTAATTTGATTCACTCCACTAGATAAAGGAGTATTAATTACAGGAGAGCCACCTTCCTGATTTTTTTCCATAATTAAATTTGGATTTCCATAAATTTGAAGATTATAAAAATCTTTAGGCAAAGGAATTTGAACAATAGCACCTTTGGCATTAAAAGTATTATTAAACATTCCTACATAATATACATTTAGTTTTCCTTGCGCAGGAATTAAAATAAATTGATTTACCGAAGGAAGCCAATATCCTTTTCCAGGTAATATGGTTGGAGGAGGAATTGTAACATCTGAGGGTGTTGCCACTTTTTCAGAAGCCGTTCTAACAGTTTGACTTTCCAAAGAAAAAGAAGAATTAGTCGCTAATATTCCTAATGAAAAAAGAAAAGAAATTAAAATAAAAAATAAACAATCTAATAATGAAGAACCTTTTTCAAATATCCTATCTGAATTGGGTTTCTGAATTTGACTTGGAAGCCAGCTTAATTCAGCTTGTTGTAGTCGCTCACATAAAGTAACAAGTAGTGCTAAGGATTCATTCTCAGTTAGTTTATCTATATCTTCATGCTCTGATCTACCGTATATCAACTTTTGAAATAAGAAATCTCTTAAAAAAGTAACATTACGCAATTCTTTTTCGCTTGAAAAATCGTCAAAAATTTGAGTAAGAGGTTTTTTAAAATTATTGGACAATAACGGAGATAATACAAAAAAAACAATGGGTGTTGCAGTAAGTAAACATAAGAATAAAACGATAATCATACCTCAACCCCCTTCTTTTTCTCTTCTATAAATTTTTTTATTTCATTTAACAATTCTTTTTCATTACTTAATTTTCTTTTTTTCGATTGTCTTAAACCTAAAATAATAAAAATAGGGCCAAATAATAATCCCAATATCGGAATACCCCAAACTAAGAATCCAACAGAAGAATGGATATCGGGTTCTCTCAAAATCCAAGGACCATATGCTTTTTTAAAATATTGAATTATTTCGGTTTTTGATTTGCCTTCAGAAACTTGTTTTTCAATTTCCGTTCTCATTGCAATGCTTTGGAGAGTGCCACTTTCTAAAACACTCATTCCAATACAAGTAGGGCATCTTAACTCTTTGGCAACTTCTTCTACTTTTGGATTGATCATTGTAGGAACAATTTGTCCTGACTCTAATTTTGTTCCTTTAAGTAGCGAGCCATTTCCAGCACCATCTTGAAGCAACTTATTTTGGGTTGGCCCTGCGTTTTGATTTTCTGAATTTGTTTGAGCTAGTGAAACTCCAGTAAAACAAAACAATGTAACAAAAATGGAAAAACTAATAATTCCTAATGAAATTATTTTAGAAGATAATTGAGTTTTTAAGGCAGAATTTGAAATTACATCTTTTAAATAAGAATCCAATGAATCATCAGATTCTTTTATTTTACCTTCATCATCAATTTCAAGACTTCTTTTTCGAATTCGATGTGATATAGAAACAGCAGCGCCTAAAACCATAATTATAAGACTTGTCCAGACCAGTTTCACAGTAGGATTCCAATTTAATTTTAAAGATACACTTTGATTATTGACATCAAAAGAAGCTAAAACAATATATAAATCGTGCCAAAACGTAGAATGTATTCCAATTTCATTGAACCATTGCTCGTTATTTGTAAATTTACTTCTCATTGGATGAATCATTATTTTTTCATTATTTTGATTATCAACAGATTTTAAATTACCAATAACATATTGCGCGTTATATTCACGTTTATAGGATAGACCTTCATTTGTAATTGTATAACCATTAAAAGAAGTAGATTCATTTAAATTTAAATGTGCTTCAGCAGAAATTCCTCTGTAATTTCCTGCAAACCCTGCAATCGCAAATAAAAATCCTATATGTATAATAAAGGCTCCTAAATAGGGTCTATTATAATACAAAAATACTTTACCATTCCATCTCATTGATTTTAGTTTATAAACAAGATCCATAATAAGTACGCCACTTGTCCATAAAACTATCAAAAAAACGAATGAACTTATTAAATCAAAATTTTTACGTTCAGAAAGAATAAAAGTAAGAATAAGGGCCCAAATAAATGGAAAGACAAGACATGTAATAGGATCTTCTATTTTTCCGTTTTTCCAACGCATTAAATTTCCAACCCCTAAAATTAAGACAAGACCTGCACCAATCCAAGGAGCAAAAGCATTGAAAAAAGGCTGTTGGATAGAAATTTTTATTCCTCTTGTCGCTTCTACAACTAAAGGAAGAATCGTACCAATAAACACAAGTGCAAGCAGGAAAAGAACAAAAAAGATTGTAAATAAAAGAGCACTCTCTTTTGAAACTTTCCATTCATTGGTTTTTGCAGCACCCTGAATATAATGACCACGTGTAAATATAAGACCAATCGTCAAAGCGAGTAAAAATACAACCCATACTAAGTAAGAAGGACCGATTTCACTTTCTGCAAATGAATGCACACTGCTAATTACGCCCGATCTTGTTATAAATGTTCCCAAAAATGTCAGTGAAAACGAAAGCATATTTAAAAACAAAAGAAGACGTGGCAGTCTTCCTGTTTTGTCTGTGATTAATAAAGTATGAAGTGCTGCCGTAATAGCAAGCCAAGGCATTAGTGAACTATTTTCAACAGGATCCCATCCCCAATACCCACCCCAACCTAATTCGACATAAGCCCATTTCCCACCTAGAAAAATAGCTATAGACAATATAGCCCAAGCTAATAAAGACCATCTTCTTACTGTACCAAGCCATTCGCTTGTAAATCCACCTCGAACTAAGGCAGCAAAGGAATAAGCAAAAGGAACAATAAGTAAACAATAACCTGTAAATAACATAGGCGGGTGTATTGCCATATACGGATTTTGTAAAAGGGCGTTCATCCCTTCGCCAAATTTTCCTACAGGAAATAATCTATCCAGAGGTGCTGAATAGCTTACATTTAAAAAAAGCATAAATGTTAATGCACAACCATAAGCAACACACAATGCGGGGTATAGAGAAACATTTTCTTTACGAACCGTAACTAAAGAAAAAGTAACAATAGCACTCATAATTAAAGTCCATAATAAATGACTTCCTTCAAGAGCGCTCCAAAATGATGTGAATAAATAAAGCGGTGGCATATCTACTGCAGAATGTTGATATACATATTTTACTGAAAAATCATGAAAAAAAATGGAATTCCACATTATAAGAGATGATATAAGTACACAAATAAAAACAGCTATAAGTGAATTTCTAGAGCTTGCCACAATTCCAGTTAATGGCTTATACAAGGAATAAGTTCCCATTACTAAGCCGTATATAGATAAAATCAAACCCATGCAGAGAGAAAAAAAACCAACTTCAACCATAGTTCACCATTTGACTTGAGGAGGTAAGGAACAAAAAATGGCCTCGTGGTTTCCACCAGTCATTAATCCAAATTTTGTGCCTCGATCATATACCAAATTAAATTCAGCATATCGACCTCGCCAATAATGATGTTTTTCTACAAGTGATTCATCATAAGGCATTTCAATACGACGAGACAGAATTTCAGCATAAGCTCTCGCAGAATATTGCCCAACATCCAGTAATAGAGAGAGATCGGAGTCGCTTTCTGTTTTTACAAAATCAAAAAAGATACCACCAACGCCTCTTTCTTCTTTTCTATGAGGAATATAAAAATACTCTTCAGCCCATTTTTTATATTTTTCATAATTTGCTATTTTTGCATTTCTTTCACAAACTGTTTTCATAGCATTGTGAAACAGCTCTGTATCTTCTTCAAAAGGAATCATTGGTGTGAGATCTGCACCACCACCAATCCAAGTTATTGTTTTGTCTTTATCAAATACTTTAATACATCTTACATTTAAATGCATTATTGGTGCAAAAGGATTTCTTGGATGTGAAATTAAAGAAACACCTGCTGCTGCAAAAGGTTTATTTGCATATTCACCTTCTAAAGCGGGATATTTTGGGCCCCAGACACAGCTAAAATTTACTGCCGATTTTTCAAGATGATCTGCACGAATAACAGTCATTACTCCGCCACCGCTTAGATTTCTATCTGGGTTATGTTCTTTTGCATTCCAAATTTTCGGCTGACATGCTTCTTTACCTTCAATCGTATTAAAAGCAGTTTTATTTATATTTCTAACAAAAATGAAGAGCTGTAAAATTTCATTTGAAAATGGATTTTCATTTTGATCACTTTTAGCTAATTGCCAAATAGGATCTTGATATAAAGAGTCTGCAAGCGGATTATTATTAATATTATCCATATTAATAATTGGATTTTGATTTAGGAATTCAGCACTCCTAGTAGAAACATTTTTTTGCATAGGAACTCTCCTTTTTTTTAGGTAAACCAATCAAATAAGATTTACCAAAAAAGAGATACACCCTATAACATATAAAATGCAATTTTATTTCTGAAATAAATTAAAAAATGAAGCGGTAAAAATGATAATTATTATCAAATTTTAAAATGATTATATTTTATATTTTTTTCTTTTTGCATCAATTGCATTTCTACTGATACCTAATGCAATATGAGATTTTGCAATACTATCATGCCTATTCATAGCTTTAATTAAAATTGTCTTTTCTATTTCATCAATTACATCATTTAAAGAACAATCGTTATTTAAAGCATTTTGTAATAAGTCTAAAATATATTGATCAATTTGATCTTTTGGCAAAGAAACTGGTTTAGGCTCTGTGGAACCAATTTGTTTTTGAAATCTATGAGTTAATGGTTCCTTATTTGGCAAAACAAGATGATGAATACTTAATTCTTCTTCATGAAGCTGAGCATTAATTAACATACGCTGCAATACACGAAATAACTGTCTAATATTCCCTTTCCAAAGGGATTTTTGGCACATTTGACTGATTTCATATATAAGCTCTTCACTTACCTCTATATTTTCTCTTTTAAAGAATACAGTAACAAAAAGTGGAATATCCTCAAGCCTTTCTCTTAATGGATCTAAAATAATTTCGGCTCCACTAATACGATACTTAAAGTCAGCAAGCATTCTACCTGATTCAACTTCTTCATCTAAATCTTTTGTAGTAGCAACAACAAGTTGAAAATAAGAATGAATAATGCGCATATCGCCAACTCTATTGTAACTACCATCGTTTAAAACACGTAATAATTTTCTTTGGGTAGAGAGGTCTAGAGTATGAATCTCATCAAGAAATAAAATACCTCCATCAGCAGCAGCAACGTAGCCATTTGTTGTTTCGTTTGCACCCGTAAAAGCACCTTTTTTATGTCCAAATAATAGAGAAGATGTTAAATCATTATCTAAAAGCGGACAGTTTACAGTAACAAAAGGGATCATTCCTTCAATTTCAACTCTTTTTTTATGAAGAATTTTAGCAAATTCTTCTTTACCTGTTCCTGTTTCTCCAAATAAAACTAAAGGTATTTTTTTATTTTTTGCAACTCCATTTAAAAACTTGTCATGCTTTGATGAAACAATGACTCCATTTTTATATATTCTAAATGAATTGTCTTTTAAAAAACGGTTTGATGAAACTTCCACCGAGTTATTCGAAAGATTAGAGTGTTTTTTTTGCAAAGCTAACTTAATATAAATTAGAATTTCATCTGAGTTATATATAGGTTTTCTTAAAAAGTGAGAAGCGCCTAGAGAAAATGCCTTATCAAAAATAGATTTATCTAAATCATGAGACATAGCTAAAACAGTTAATTGTGGCTGAGTTTCTAAAGCAAATTGAATAATATCAAAACCAGATTTATTTGATTTTGAATTATCCTCTTCACCCAAATGGATATCTGTTAACAGAATATCATAACCATTTGCAGAAAGCATTTGTTTCGCTTCATCTAGAGAAGTGGCACCATAGGAATGCAATCCACAAGATTGCGAAAGAGAAATATATTTCTCTAGTTCATCTTTATTATCATCAACAATTAAAATACTTAGCTCTTCAAAAATCATTCTATACACACCATTACTTTTTTCTTGTTTGAAGTACCTTTTTCAAAATGAACTCGCCACTATAAAAGCTTTTATGGAGTACCACGCTTATACCCAAAGAAAGAGCCTTTTCTATAATATCCGAATTCGTATCCGTATAGATACAAAAGCATTCAGATAAATCAAATGCTTTATCTGAGATATTATGATACTCGATGAGAGTATCTTTTGGCCAGCAAATTGTGCTTATTTTCTCATAAGAAAGAGGATTTTCAATTAAAATAATGACTTTATTTTTAATACCAATATTTTTTTGGGAATTATTTACCAATTTATTTTCATTTATTTGAGTTGATTTTGGAATTATATTTAAAACATTTGGAATTGTTAAAGCAAAAACGGTTAATCCATTTCTTCTAAAATAAGAAATACGACCACCATGGCTATTTGCAACAAATTTAACAAAAGTTAAACCAACCCCAGTTCCTTCTAATTTATTAAACGTCATTCGCCAATCAAATATTTTGTCTTGAATATCTGAAGAAATTCCTCTTCCGTCATCAATAACTTCAATATAAAGTTCGCCATTATCATTTATTTTCCAATCTACTAAACAATATGAATTGCAAAAATAAATAGCGTTCCTAATTAAATTTTGAAGACATCTTTCAAGTTTTCCATGATCACAAAAAATGACAGGAGTTGTTAACGATGGGGAAACGATAATTTCAGAATTTCTTTTTTGTGCAAACCAACTTATTTCAGAAACTAATTTATTAAAATCAAAAATATCATTTTTTTTATTTAAAAGTTTTTCTTTTTTAGGATCACGAATACTTTCAATTAAAGAGTGCAATTTAATAAGAGCTAAATTTGATTTTTTATAAACTTCTTCATTTTTTATTGCCGTTTTATCATGAAGAAGTTCTTCAAAAACAGATAAAGGACTTTTAAGATCATGAATGATTTGAGAAACAACTTTGCCAGTATCTATATCATTTTGATGCCGAATCAAAGAATTCATCATTTCAAGTTTTTCGGCTTCAAATTTTTCAAGCTTTCTAAAGGACTTTAATAATGTTAATCTCAACCGCCTTATATGATTAAATTCAAAAATTTTATTTGATTTAAACATTGAAGAATTTAAACTATTCAAATTAAATTTCTTTAAGAAAATAAAAACAGGCGTAATAGCAAAAATAGTTATCAAAACATAAAGAACAAAAAAAATAAATATCACAATAAAATCAATATGTAAAGAGTTTTTTAAGAGATCATCACTAAAATACTGAAATGCCGATTTTTTTGCGCCAATTATTACTACAATATTTTCAGAATTTATATTTATTTTTTTGGAAATAAAATAAGTATCAGGATATAAATTATTTAATCCAATTTCAGAAGATTTTTGTATAATAAAATTTGTTGAATTATTTTCATTAATATACTTTAAATTTAAAGATTTTAATATATTCTTTTTTACTCCCATAGGAGTAGCTAAAAAATCTTCTTTTTCGTTTAAAAATAAAAAAACAGAATTTTCATCTAAATTATAAATTTCTTTAGACAATTCTGTAAGATTTTTATCTGAAAATGATTTTGTATTTTTAATTAATAAAGGAATTAACTTTTCTTGCTGTATCAGTGATTTTTTCATTATATAAGACTGAGAAAAATCTATAAATCCATCTACACGATATTTTTTAGAAATTAAACTCAAGCCACCAATTATAATATATAATATAAAAATCCATATTAATATTGATCTAAAATATCGTTTAAAAAAGTGAATATTTAATTTTTTTGTAATTAAAATGTTACTTAAAATATTTTTAACAAATTGCTTAAATTTCAGCACCTTACCCCCTTGAATTATTTAATTGCAATTTGTTTAAAAGAAACCTACTGATATTAAAGGAATTCCAGAGTCAATCACAAAGAAACAAACATTATTTGAAACTATCTTGATAAATTATATGTATCAAGATATTTTTAATATTTTTTAACGCAAAGGTCTAAAAACGAATAGCTTCATTTAAGTCAATGTAATTACTATATATATTAAATTAATACGAAATAAATTAATTTAAAACATAAAATATTCATCTTGATAAATTATAAATTTAAAACTATAGTTACCTTGAGCGCCTTTTTAAAGGAGCTTATATAAGCTAATTTTTACATGAGTTTGTGTATATAGCTAGGTTTATTTAATTATCAAGTGGAGATTAGCTTGCTAAAACTATACATTAAAAAAAAAAGTCTGCTAAAATATTACGCATTTTAAGCCCTCTCGCAATTTTATTTTCGATTAACTGCACTAGTTTAGCTGATACTCCAAATGCTACTAATACCTCAGGAATTGACTCAGTAAAAGGAAATATTGATACCGCTACATCTTCAGCAAATACAGCTAAAGAAACAGGTAATACAGTTAAAGAATTTATCCCTAAAGGTAGCGATAATCCTGATGGAAAATCTTCTCCAAATTCTCCTCCTCCTAATTCCAACCCTCCTAGTAAACCTGGCGGGATATTTGATCGAATTTTTGGAAGAATTTGCTCAGTGCAAATAAATATACAGAGAGAAGCAAATAACAATTCATCAATTCTTTCAGAAATTGTTATTATTTATAAACCAGAATTATATTCACAAATATCTTCAATAACTGTGAAAGATTGGTTTACAAATACGCAAGCAATTATTGCATTAAAAAAATCGAATGATTTGCAAGTTTACCGTTTTGAAACGACTCCAGATTCTTTGCAATCATCATATTTAATTGATGTAAATTCAAGCGCAGTGGGTGCTTTTTTATTTAATAGATTGTCTAATAATTTAAATACATACCCTGTTCAAATAAATCCATACAAAGATTTAAAGGTCAGTTTTTTTAATTTAGGATTTAATTACTTACAAGATTCGGAGAAATAAATGGAAATAAATGCTTATCAAATACCGCCTAATAACGATATTTATATTCAACAAAATCTTGTAACAGATATATCTAAAAATACAGATTACGATAGTTTTCATATTTTTATGAATCAAAGCATTAGCTATAAGCAAGTTCTTGGACAAAATTTATTTCCTACAACAACTGAAGTTGGAGTTGAATTAAATCATTATTTTCAAACTTCTATGTTTTGTAGTTATACATTTCAAAGCTTTTTTATAGACGATAAACAAAAAAAATTAATTGATAATTTTTGGTACTGCGGGAATGCACTTGCCGTTGTTCCATTTGCCTCGTCCGTAATTCATCCTAAATTCAAAATTTATGGTGGTGCAGGACAAGCCTACGGAACAGATAATACAAACTCTAAAGTACCAAAAAGTTTAGTTCTTTATTATTGGTCATTAAAACCTACTGCATTAGCTGAGTTTAATATTTCAGAAAGTTTTAAATTCTCTTTAGGAGCAGCTTATCAACTTGTTTTTTCAAACGATTCAAGCGACTTAGCAACAAATACATCTGGATTAGAAGGAACAGCTTCTATTTCATATAACTTTAAGTAATAAAAAGGATTTCATTATGAAAAGTTTGAAAAACATTCCCGAACAAATTATGTGGCATGATGGAATGCTTTTATCTCCACAACATTTTCAGCAGGCTTTTAAACGTTCCGAAAACATCTATAAATATCAATTTTTTCAAAATATTCCCTATCCATTTGGAGTAAAAACTTTTACATTTGATGAAAATACTTTCACAAACGGGCTTTTAAAAGTTGAAGAATTAGAGTGCACTTTTCAAGATGGGCTAGAGTATTATTTTAATTCTAGCAAGGATAAGGAAACACTGGAGTTTGATCTAACCAAATACAAAGACATTTTATCTAAAAAACCTGTGACTTTAGTAATTTGCTTGCCAAAAAACAAAACAAATAATTATATTTTAAACTCTTCAAATTCAAGATTCAAATCTGTAAATATCGATAGTTATTCTATTGATGAAAATACAGGTGAAGATGAAATTTACATTCCAAGAATTAAACCAAATGTTAGTTTTATGCTTGAACACGAAATAAGCTCAAACTTTATTGCAATTCCTATTGCTCAAGTTTATTTAGAAAATAGCTTTTATAAGACAAAATTATTCTGTCCGCCAACAACCTCAATTACACAAGAATCTCCTATTTGGAAAATAAGCAACTCTGTTTGCTTATTGTTACGTTATAAAATACAAGATATCATTGCAGACATATATAAATTTGACAATGAAGAGTATAAAGGAACATTTTTTAACAGAAGACAAGCCCTTAAAACAATGAAAGCTTGTTTACCTCGACTTGAAGCAAGTATACATTCTAATCAATTACATCCTTTTCAACTTTATCTTGAACTTTATAATGTATATGCTCATATTTCTTCCAATGATATAGATGAAAATCCTAAATCTTTAGTGCCTTATAACCACTTTAATTTATTAGAAACTTTTGAAGTAATTAACAACTATATTATTGAGTATTTAGAAAGAGAAATTCCAACTGGATTTAATGTCACTAAAATTTCAAAAATTGACAAAAAATTCCAGTCAACTATTCTTACTAAAGAAAATACATTAGACAATAATACACATATTTTAATTGGACTTAAAAAAAGTTACTCTGTATCTGAAGAAAACTTTATAAATTGGATAAAATCTTCAATCATCTGTGAAGAAGAAAATTTATCAATGGTAGTTGAAAGAAGATCTTTAGGTTTATCTAGATCAATAATTGAAAAGTATGAAAATCTAATTCCAAAGAAAAATATATATTTGGTATATGTCAAACTTGATAACATTAAAAAGGATAAAATAAATATTGTTATTTCTTCAAGCGTAAATGAAAATATTCACTATTTACCAGAAGAAGTTATTATTTATTCTAGGAAAGCATAATGAATTTAGCGAAACAAACTGAAACACCTATTAATGAAAATATAATACTTATTAGCCAAGAAGTTATTCATTTTTTCTTTAATAAGCTGAATGAAGTAAGTAATTTAAATAAAAATGATGATCCAGAGACTTTAAATGAAATTGTAACTCTTAATGAAAATGACGTAAGTAATATTTCAAAAGAAATAGAAGAATTTATTTTGCGTAAAATTGATTCATTAAAAAAGAATAAAAAGTACTATGGAACAGATGTTTTAAAATTACTTCATTTTGCACTTGTTTCGCTTATTGACGAAATGCTAATTACTTCAACTTGGCCTGGAAAAGAAATTTGGAAAAACTTGACACTTGAGAATAGAATATTTTCTTCTAGCTCCTCTGGTGATTTGTTTTATGACTATTGCGATAGAATTCTTTTAGATAGAGATTATAAATATAGAGAACTTGCTATGTGTTTTTATCTATGTTTATGCTCTGGATTTAAAGGAAAATATCATTCAAATAATGACAATGATAAAGTAGAGCAAATTAAAACAAATTTATATCAATTTTATAACGAAACAAACTTTGAAACTGAACCAGAACTCACTGGAGTATTACCAAGTATTTCCTATGAATCATCAAATATTGAATTTGAAATAAACCATAAAAAAATCATGTATTCCCTACTCCTTACTAACCTTTTTCTATTTACAATATTCCTAGCAGCTTCAATTTATATCTGGTTAATTAATAATAATATTTTATCCAAAGGTATCATGTAAAAGGTAACTCAAAGTAGGTAATTATGTCACTCACGTTAATTTATATTTTTTTAGCATTAGTTTTATTTATAGTATCTATTTACTATTTGTTTAACTTGTGGAATCCGGATATTTCAAGATTTTTTTCAAATGAAAAAATTAAAACATTTTTATTTGATAGATACTGGTTTTACGAAAACAAAAAAAGATTAAAACAGAAAAATTTATTCATTATACTATCCCCTAATTCAAATGAATATTTACAAGAATTAAGCGAACAAATAGAAACAACTGAAATTTATAAATACTTTGAAGAATCAAAAAAAGTTTTTGAAATTATTAACATTAATTCCATAAATTATTTATTTTTTAATGACTTCTTACTTAAAGATTCTAAAGAAATAAACTTAATAAGACTTAAATTAACGTTAAGAAAAATATTAAAACTAAGAAAAAATAGCATACTTGATGGAGTTATATTTTTTCCAAATCAGCTCTCATTTACTAAGAAAAGTATTAATTATAAAGAGCTATCTGAAGAAGCGTTTATATTATCAAAACTATATAAAGAAATATGTAAAAAACTAAAAGCCAAAATACCTTTATTTTTTATTGATACAACTATTACTAATAATGTACCACCATTACATTTATACCCATTAATAAAGGATGAAAGCGATTCAAGCTCTGTATTCGGTCTTTCACATAGAACTCATGAAAATACAGAAGAACTAAATAAGGAAATTAAAAAAGCAATTGAAAGTTGTATTGCTTCTTATGAACTAAATTGCCAACACTTTTTATTAAACTTTGAAGGCAGTTCACAAGGTGATATCATACGTTTCTTCTTTGGTTTAAAATCAAGCTTAATTTCTTTCTCAAAAAACTATGTAGATTATTTCTATAAAGGCTTTTCATTAAAAGAAAAAGAATTAACCTATTCTCATTACATAATAAATATAAGTAGTTTTTATAAAAGAGATGAATTTAATGATAAAGACTCTCAATTATTTAATATGTTTAATTACATTTCTTCAAATTTAATTAATGGATCTCATACATCAAAAGAATTTATTAGAAATAAAATTTTAAATAGATATATTTTATCAGGACTTACCTTATTAAATATAGTTTTTGTTTCCTATGCTTTATTTAGTTCAACTTCATTTTTACAGCAAAAAAGAAGTATATTTCTAAATAGCTTTTCGGAATTAACTAACTTTATTAATGGATATAATAAAGTAGACAAATCCGTTAATAATAATGAATTAATGCAAAACAAAATATGTTCTTTGATAAATAATTCCAACAAACTTGCAGCTACAAACTTCTACTATTCTTTATTATATCCTTCCTGGAATTCAGATGTAGGAAAAAAATATAGCTCTATATACAATGAAAAACTTGGTAACTTTGTATCAAAAATATTAATTCAAAATTTTAATGATAAGGTTTCAGAACACTTAATAAAAAATAAATCTTGGAATTTAACCAATGAATCTGGTGATGAGATAATTAAAAATTTAGGGTTATTTGTTAAAGACAACACTCAAATAAATAGTATTTATAGTTTAATTTATTCTAATAATCCTCAAAAAGATACACAAGCTTTAACTCAAATGGCTTACTTTCTCTATGGACTTGACTGTGGAAAAACGTTAGCTGAAAGAAATGTTTTTTCTGTTTTAGACAATAGAAATATCATTTCATTAGTAAATCCTAATTATACAGATTTCGAACAACAAACTAAAGATATATTAAAAAACTCATTACAAATATATTTTGATTATTACACTTCACATCACGAAATAACCGTTGCAGCTAAAAAAGTAAATGATAATTTACAGCTAATTAGAGATTCTTTAAATGATGATGAAAAATTATTAGATCCAAAATTTGTTCAAGATTTTATAGATAATTTAAATCATTTAAATGATTCTCTTGTCAAAAATCAAGAAAGCTTAAAAAATACAAATAGTTTTTTTGGAGAAAATTTTGGCTTGTTTTTAAATAAAGTTGAAAAAAATCCAATTTTAGGAAAAGAGTTTTCTAATAAAACAATTATTGTTGGTAACCAAAAATTTGAAGACTTTAAATCAAATTTAAGTTCACTTTTACCAATAGGTGCTTCATTTCCAATTATTATAAATGATACAAAAAGTATAGTTATGAACCCATTGTTGTCACAAATCGCAATGGCACTAACAAAAATGAATTCTATTTTAAGCCCAAATACAAATAGCACTCAAAATAGTACAGATAATAAAGCAATTTACTCTGATCTAAAATCAATTGCTCAAAACCTGCCAGCAAATGGATTATGGCAAATTGATAATTTACAACCAGTTCTTCAACAAGGAAACAACTTTTTAGCTGCATTTAACTCAGTAAATCAGACTGTTATTCCAGAATCTTTGTCAATATTTTTCAATAAAGTGACAAAAAAAGAGAGCTATATTTTTTGGAATAAAAACCTATCAAATTCAATTAAAATATTTAATATAAATGATCAATTACCAAATCCATCAAATCCTCAACTAGATCCCAACATTCAAAACTTACAACTTTCAGCACCTATCTTAAAATCAATTTCAGATCTTTTACTGGCAAGCCATAATACTGAAATAAATTCTAGTCTTGTTTCAATAATTAGCCAACAAATTGATAGACAGGCTAAAAAATATTCAAGCTTAATTAATAGTATGAATTTTTATTCTCCTATAAACCCTGATTTTATGACATGGAATGGAGACTCCTCAGCCGCTTATAATGCTTTTGGAGTTGGCTCTGATGAAGATCTTAAATTATATATCTCAAACCAAAAAGCTTCTTTAGAACAGTTTTTTAATAAAAATATTTCTCCGATTCTTATTTCTAGAGCAACCTTTTTTAAAGACTCTATCGCAAATAACGATAAATCAATTGAATATTTATTAAGTTTACAAGACTCTTTATCCCCTACTCCAAAAACAAATACTTTTGGATTATTTTCCAATTTTTTAACCACAACTATGTCAACCCTTAGAACGGAAAGCTGCGCTAAATTTATTGCTCAACCTCCTGTGATTGGAAATAGCGACTTTTTTTCTAATAAACTAAGAAGTATTTATTCCCCTCTTGCAAAAAGATGCCAAAGCTTACTAATAAAGCAAGCTTATACAAATTATGACAAAATTGCATCTCAGTTTAACTCTGCAATTGCGAACAAGTTTCCTTTCCAGAGCAACTCAAAAACCATGGATAGCGCATCTATTGATGACTTAAATTCTTTGTTTACTGATTTTAGCCAGTTTCAAAAACAAGATCTTCCTATCTTAAGGCAATATAGCGCTTTATATCGTGGGAGACCTGAAATTCAGAACTTTATTCAGAGCTTAACTAATGCACAAAATTTCTTTAATATTCAAACTGATAAAGATGGCAATTCCGTACCTGCGAAATGGAATGTAGATATTGATTTTAGAACAAATACTGATAGAGAAATATTAGGAAATCAAATTATTAACTGGTCATTACAATCTGGTAATGAAATAATTGGGTCGGACCAAGGCAATATATCAAAAGGTAAATTTCTCTGGACATATTCAGACCCTATGCAGTTTTCGGTAACATTAGCGCAAACCTCTAAATATTCTTTAGATAAAATTTCCGAAGATAAAAATATCTTTATTACTAATAATACGATATATTTCAATGTGAGAAATCGCTGGTCTTTATTAAAATTTATTAATGACTATGCTGATTGTTCAAACATTAATTATTGCTTAAAAAACACGTTAAAGTTTGAATTACCTATTAATAATGATAAACAAGTTAAGTTCTTCATAACCTTGTATTTAAAGAATGCGAAAGGAATTAGGATCAATATCCCTAATTTTCCTACTTTAGCCCCTTATATTGAGAAAAAAGGAGCAAAAGTTAGCAGTGTAAGTGACAATCTTGAATAAAAGGTATGATATTTTTATAAAGGCTTAATTATGGCTAATAAAGAATGCATTATACAAAAAGTTAAGTTCACAAATAATACTACTAAGTTGCTAAAAGACTTAGAAATCACTTCATTCAAAATAAGTGAAGGATTTTCTAAGTTATATAAAATACATCTTTATGTTTCAGTTGATATCACAAAAAATAAAATTAATAGTAAAGCCCTAAAAGAATTATCAAAAGAAACTATTCAGTTTTGTATTTCATATAAATATAACTATGAAAATAAATTTGTAGTTGGAGAAAAAACACTTTCCGGAATTGTTGAAAATATTAATTTTTCAGTAAACGAAGCAAATAAAGATAGATTTAGCTTTGAATTTATACTTGTACCTCCACTATTTTATGCAACTTATGGCAATCAATATCAAACATGGAATGACAAAACTTCCGAAGAAATTATTACAGAAATATACAAAAAATATTCTACGTTTAGTAAAATATTTAAAATTGAACCGATATTTAAGCTAGTAGATAAAGATAAACTTTTAAAAAGAAAAAATACAATTCAAAATGGTGAAACAGATTTTGATTTCATTTGTCGACTTTTAAATGAAGATTATTTAACTTTCACCTATGTTCAAGAACCCGAAAGCGTTTCATTAGTAATTACAAATAATGTTGAAAATTATTATAAGAGCTCTACAAGTAAACCTATTAACTTACAATTGACTAGATCAAATACTGTAGGTGAATTTTTAGATCTCTCATATTTTAGCAGAAGTAAAATTGACAATATTCAAACAGCATTTCTTGACAATAGAAGCTTTGACAATCCTAACTCAAATACATATCCATCAAAAGAAGCAAATAAAAATAAAGTTTCATGGACAAATCATCCTAATTATCAAAAAAATTCTGAAAGTCTAAAACTATCAGAATACTATTCTATTAATGAATTAAATAGAAAAAATAATGAATCTAATTCATTAGTTTTAAATAGAAATAACAAGTTTTATACTTTAGGTGACTGTATTAATTTTGATAATAAATTAAATCAACACCTTAAAGACAATTTACCGATCGATCTAAAAACAAACTTTATAGTTTACGAAGTTGATTATGAGTATTCAAGAAAAAATAATATTTCAAATACCACAACAGATCCAAATTCATCTAAAAAAGATACATATGAAGAAGAGTATAATGCTAAATTAAAAATGTACCCTTTTGTGAAAAGCGAATCCGCTTATTTTGAAGGTGCATATGTAACTAATTACAAAAATATTAATTTAAATGCTTCTGCTCATAATACGACCGCAATTGTTTTTGGAAAAGAAATAAAAGACCTAAAAATTGAAAAAAAAGATGGTGCAATTTATATTGGAATTCAATATTTTTGGCATGAAATCAACGAGAAAGAATCTAAAAATTTTGTTTGGGCTAGACTCCGTGAAATTTATGCCAGTAAAGACCATGGCGCTCTATTTATCCCTCTGCCTGGTGACGAAGTAGATATTAAGTACAACGATAATGATATTGATCAGCCTATTATTGTTGGCTCATTTTATAACTCTAAAAATAAGCCTCCTGTTGATCTCGATGAGACCAAAAGAGGGATTGTTACAAAAGAAAATCTTTTAATTTATGTTAACTCACTTGATGATAAAGAAACTTTTGTGAGATTTAATTTAAATAACGAAGGATTATTAGATATTCAAAATAAAAACTCAACAATAAAGACCAAAGAAAAACTCGATATTTCAAACGAAAATGCCTCAATAAGCACTATTGAAAAACTAGAAATTAAAAATAAAAATGCTTCAATTGATAGCTCTGAGAACATAAATATTAAATCAGAAGGTGGTAAACTAGAAAGTAATAAATTAGGAGTTGAAATTAAGAGTTCAGATAAAATATCTTTAAAAAGCTCGTCATCAATTGACATTAATAAGTTAAAGGCGAATTAATAGATTTATCTTTTATGAATTCATTTATCAAAAAAGATAGAAAGATGTGAAAATCTCTCTATCTTTTTTCTTTATGTCCGTTTGAACAGAATAATTCAAGCAGATAATATATCTAAAGTTATCTTTTTTAATAAAGAATATTTTTAGTAGATTGATAGAAAATTGGTTTTAGAACTTATAAAATTTAGAAAAGAGCTTATTATTTTTTCAAAACAATGTGAGTAGCTTTTAGTGATGAGATATGCTCAATACATCGAAAACCCAATTTGGAAAGATCTGTTCCAACAAAGAAGTGTTCCCCGCTTCCCAAAAGCGTAGGTGAAATTGCTAAATGCAATTCATCAACAAGTCCTGCTTGAAGATATTGCCTAATTGTGGCCACACCGCCACCAAGACGCACATCTTTTTTTCCAGCTGCATCTTTAGCCTGCTTAAGAGCACTTTCAATACCATCGGTTACAAAATGAAATATTGTTCCGCCCTCCATTACGATAACTGGACGAGGGTGGTGAGTTAGAATAAAAACAGGAGTGTGATAGGGTGGATTATCTCCCCACCAACCTTTCCAGTCAAAATTAGGCCATTTACCTCGACTTGGGCTAAACATATTGCGCCCTAATATCCAAGCTCCAATATTTTGAAAACCGCGTGCTGCAAACTCTTCATCAATTCCTGTTGTACCCCCGCTTTGATTAAACAACATTTTTTTAAATGTTTGTGTTTCAAATATCCATTCGTGCAAAGAGTGACCGTTTACTCCTAAAGGATTGTCGAGATCTTGATTGGGACCAGCTCCGTAACCGTCTATGGAAAGACTAAAACACGATACGCGTAATTTACTCATGAGGACTCCCTGACTAAAATTTATCTGACAATATTATGTGTAAATTTTAGTCCGCTTCGTTCTTATAAACAAAATTCCATATGTTTTTTTTAATTTTTTCTTAACAGAATGTAATTGCCAGCTTAAACAGCATTAATGAAATTTAATTAGTCTTCCCAAAAAGGTTTCATAGGATAATTAGATGAATCATTATGCTCAAAAGAGTTCTCTAAATGAGAGTTTGAGTTTTCATTATCCATACTTGATGAACCAAAATTTTCCATATTTTGATCTTCCTGATTTGAAAAAGGGTTTTGTTCTAAACTTTGGTTTTCAAAATGGGATGATGAAGAATTAGGCTGATTCTCTTCAATCAAAAAAATATCAGGGCTCATTTCAAAATATTCAGAAAGTTTTTTAATTTGATTTACCGTTAGTTTTCTTTTTCCATTTATAATTTCTAAAATTAAAACTCTTGGCCCTAAAATAGAAAATAAATCGTCAAATTTTTTCTTTTTTTGATTCATTATTTCAAGAAGAATCATACCATTGCTTAATGTAAATGGCTTAGTCAAATTTGTATTTTCAAAATTAGCGAACATAGATAATTTCCAATCTTTAAATTTTTATTCATTCTTATTATCAAGGTGTGAAAGACCTAATAATGTAAAAATTTCTTGCGGATTTGATGTTGTAGAAAATAACTCCATCAAAACCTCATATAAAGATTTTTTACGCCAATCAAGACCACGTCTTATTAAATAAGGGGATGGAGAATGAGGATCATTCATTAGCAGAAACTTATTTGCTGCTTCTATTACTTTATAAGCCTGCTCTACTGAATTAACATGATTTGAATCAAAGTTTATTGCTAAATTATTAGATTTTTCATTTTCTGAAGTTACATTAAGTAAAGGTTCTTCTCTAAAAATATTTTTATCTTTATTATATTTGCTTTCAAAAACAGTAATAATATTTTCACAAAGAGTGATGACATCATAGAAGGATAAATCTTCATCCGCTAATTCTGCTAATTCTATAATAAATTCTTCCTCTAGCATTTTAAGAACTAGAATAATTGATTGAAGAGATTCAAAGATTTCATTGATGGTATTAGAACTTAAAGAGTCTAATTCAAAAGATAATTTGTTTTTAGCTTTTGCAGCAAATTCTGTGCCCAGAGATGATTGAGTTTCAAGCCAATACCAAGACAAAGCACTCTCAGGATCATTTGAAGAATTTAGTGAATAATTTTTAATAATAATCGGTAAATTTAGCTTTAACCATAAAAAGGGCGCGGCTCTTAATGAATAATCTTCATCTATGATAGGTGGGTTTACTTCTTGCCAATAATTTTGACATAACGAAAGAATTAAACTCATTGATTTTGCTAAGCCTGGAAAACCATCGGTATGAAATTTAGATTCAGCATAATAAGAAAAGACCTGAAGGTCTTTTATATTATTTATAATTATATCTTCACATAATTTAGAGATATCATCCCAGCCTAATTTATCTTTATCTTTTTTTGACCATAACTCATCTTCTATTTCAGCAGAAGCTAAAGAGTTTCTTGAATCTTTTAAATTAATAATGAGTTGATTTCTTTTTGAATAAACTCCACAAGGATTTTCAGAAGAGATTGGCGCCAATAAATCTTCTGAATTATTGAAATGCAATATTTTAAAGTCATCATTTCTAAGCATAAAAATCTCCATCATATAAAAAATCATTTGTTTTAGGAATTGCATAAACACCTAAACATTTATTCTTTTCAAAAATAAATGAATATTTATAGATGTTATTTTTCAAATTATTATTAGAAAAAATAATTTGCACCCCAGATATCCCAATTATTTTTAGAAAAACTTTAAAATTCACAATTTCACTCGAATCTATTTCAATAACTACTTTAATTCTATTTACAAATGAATAAAAATAGCTTCCTAAAGAATAATCATTACTTAAAATTTTACTACTAATTGTATTTTTACCAAGAACAAACTGTTTATTATTAGTAATTAATTTTGGAATGTTTTCAATAATTTTAGGCTTTCGCTTGAAAAAATTCTGAAAAAACAAATTTAAGTTTTTTTGACTATTTAAAAAATCATTTTCATTATAGTTTTTAAAATTAAACAAATAATTTAATACATTCTTATTTACTTCAAAATAATGATTTAAAAAAATAAGCTCTTTAATAAATATTTTGAGAAAACTTATAATTACTTTCTTTTGATCTTTAGTATGCAAAGAAAAATTTTCTAAAATAAAATCAGGAATAAATATTTTTAATGGGAATCTTTCTTTTATTATTACTCTATTGTCAATATTAAAATTATAATATGCTGTCGAGGAAAAAAACATTTTTTCATCTATATCAATATTATTATATGATATAATTTCACGCATTATATTGTAAATACGTTCATTATCAGTAATTGAAAGATATTTTGAGAAAAAACTATTTATTTTCATATTAATTCTGCTTTAAAACTGATAGATAAATTAAAATCTCTAATAAAATTAAAATAAGAATTTAAAAAGTTTATAAAAAATAATGCGCCTCTTGGAATTCCATCTTTTTTGCTAAAATTTAATTTATAAGAAATTTCAGGAACAAAATATACTTGATTTTTCCAAATACTTTTATTCACACTTTCTTCTGCCTTAAATCCATTTGAATTATGAAGTATTTGTTTGATAAGAGCCCTAACAGGGTTACCTTTAGTTGTAATATATTCCAATATTTTTTCAAATTCGGAATCATTAATAATTTTTTTAGAAACTATTTCTTGATTTACTCTATAAAGTAGTTTTAAAATCTCAATATTTCCAAAATGCTTCAAAGGACGATTAGAATATTTTGGAACAAATAAAGAGTAAACTTTACTTAATAATATATTATTATTTCTACAATTAAATTCAGTATATGGTTTAATATAATTAGCTTCTATCCCATTTGTACAATTTCCTAAAGGGAACAGATAATCAGGCCAAACTACATTATCAAAATTTACATTTTGATTATTAAAAAAGATCTTTACATAAAAACTTCCACTTTCTTTAACCGTATTTGTAAAATTTCTTCTTGAAGCCCAGCAAAAGTCATTATAAATATCTTTAGAATTCTTTAATATTGTCGTCTTTTTTTGATTATGATATTCAGGTAATAAATAGGATTCACCCGAATCTGAATCATATGCTTTGATTGAATATATATTTAAAATATCTACTTCACTTTCGCCTTCAACTCTAAGCAAATATTCATCTTTATCTTTATTAGCTTTAATTGGAATCATTTTTGATTCAAAATGATTCGATACTGGAATACAATTAGATTGCAAAAAATCATTGCCAATTTTAGATAAATTATCAAATTTTTCTTCAATTGGAATTACAATTCTAATTTTATTTTTGATATTTTTATTAAATTTTAAGTTAATATTAAAAAAGAAATACTTTTGATAACAGTTTATAAAATCAAATAATGGATAAATAATATTATCGCTATTATATAAACTATCAAAATTAAATTTAAATGTTATATTGTTTCTTGATAAAACAATTGGTGTTTCTTCATCATCAACAGTGATATAAATTGGTTTATCAGAAGAAAATATAGCGTCATATATAGAAATTGTAGAATAAAAATCAGAATCAATATAAACTGGCATGTCTATTGAATTATTAGATTGCAATTCTAATGGCTGGATTGTTTCAAGATTAAGAACAAATGCCCTTCGATTTGAATAAATATTTTGACTGCTATTATTTGAATCAATATAGTGAGATTTATTAATGGTTAAACAAGAAATTATCATTTCATGTATAGAAGAAAACTTACATTGAATGTTATTTTGATTCAAAGCTGTAAATAAAGTATTTTTTGGGATAGTAGTAGTATTTTTTTCTTTATTAAATGAGTTTTTTTCTGGAATTAATTTTAATATTGTCAAAGCAGGAAGAGGCGAAATTAATTCAGGAAAAATATTTTGTATAAAGTTAATAGAATAATCGTTTTGTGCCATTAGAGATTTATGTTCAACTTGAGCAAACATATAGGCAAAAGATTCAATTAATCTTTCTGTTTCAGGGTCATTACTTTTTCTATAAGATAGATCTAAATAGGGTGCTAATTCAGGATTTTGCTGGGAAAATATTTTACCATTCTCCCTTAACTCTTCAAGAATATTAATATAAATCCCCAAAAAATCTTGATTACTTGTTTTACTCATATACTATAAACTCCCAAATTGATATTTTAAGAATTAAATTCAAAACAATATCATCTTCATTATATTCAGCCTTCAATGAAAGCTTTGCTTCTTTCTTTAAAGAATCGTAATGAGTAAAGTCAACATTAATAAAGTTTAGCCTATGCTCAAATGCATTGATTGATTTCTCAACAAGATTACACAAAAGCTGTCTTTCAATTTTTGATTCCATAGAGAGATGGGTAATACTTGGTAAGCCAAAATGGATAGCAGATAATTTAGAACATTCTTGAAAGTCAGAACAAGAAAGAGAACTTCTTGTATTTAAAATATTATAAATATTTCTAATTAGTGAAAAAAAAAAGAGTCTTCATCTTTTTCATTATAATTATAAAATAATCTTTCGATACTTTTCATTTTTATATTCCTGAATATGAAGACTTAACAGCTAAAAAACAAATGCATATTATGGCTATTTAGCAATAATATGCCTTGCTTATTCAACTTAAATTTTTACGCTTGGAGCTCCATCATATTTCCATTCAGCTGGAACGTTATCTACCATTTTTTGGCTAGTAGCAAGGTCAGCATGAATGTCACTAATAGATTGGTTATTTTTATCACCAGCAAGACTGAAAAGAATTTGTCTTACGCCACCTTGTTTTCCGTTTCCAGAAATGGAATTAAAAACAAGTTCAACTTTTTCTGAAGTAAGAGTTTCTATTTTCATTCTAACGTTGAAAAAAGTTAACTCAGATTTTTTCATTGGTTTACCATCTTTGTCGCCAACACCTTTTTGTTCGTTTATACTTGTTAGTTTTAAAGTAACAATATCTAAAAGATCTGTTTGGTATTTTTGAAATAAAGGAATTGCCTTTTTATCAACAATAGTAATACTTGGTAAAAAGTTTAAAGAATATTTATCAGTTTCTCTTTCAGATAAAATAGGGAAACTAATTTGCTCACAAATAATTTCTTTATTTTTAGGATAAGATCCTTCAATTTTCATATCGGCTGGTAAAGTTAATAATACTTTGTCATTTGTATCTTGCATATTACATTTTCCTTTTAATAATTAAATATTTATATTACTCAGGTAGTTCAGTTACTAGTCTCAACGATACTGTTAGCTCGTTAAGATAAAAATGTGGTCTTAAATACATAACTGCTTTATAAGCACCAACTTTTCCAGGAACTGGAACAACATCAACTCTTGCTTCCCTTAGAGGAAAACAACTTTTTGAATAGATACTAGCATTGTCATCCAAAATAACATATCTTGAGATCCAATTATTTAAGTACTCATTTATTTCTCCTTGTGATGTAAATGAACCGATCTTGTCTCTCATAATCACTTTTAAATAATGAGCAAATCGAGAAACAGCCATAACATAAGGTAACTGGATAGAAAGTTCTGCATTTGCATTTGCAAGATCATTGTCATACTCTGTCAATTTATGAATTGTTTTTGACCCAAAAAATGTAGCAGAATCTGTTCCTCTTTTATAAACAAGAGATAGAAATCCAAGATCATCTAGCTCTTTTTCACGACGATCTGTAATTACTGTTTCAACTGGCATTTTGAAAGTACTGTTACCTTCATTATCCGTAAAGGTATGAATAGGAAGTTGTGTTACAGTACCACCGTTTTCTGAACCACGAATGTTTGAAAACCATCCGTATTGCCTATATGACTCAACCATTCTTTGAGCTAAAGAGAAAGAAGGATTTCCCCATAAATATTTGTTATGTTCAGTGCCATCAAGTGCTTCTTCAAAATGAAATTCTTTAACAGGAACTCCATTTTTTCCACCGTATGGTTCACGTATAATTACTCTTGGTAGAGTTAAGGTAACATATTTAGAATCTTCTAAAGCTCTAAAATGACCCCATGAAGCAAATTCAGCAGTATTAAATAATTTACTCAATTGCTTAGGTTTATCTAAATCATCGAAAGAGTTAATATTAAATAATTCATGGCTAGCAGCATCAATAAAAGGAGCATGAGCTGCTGCTGCAACACTAGAAATTGCCTTTAAGCACTCGATGTCTTCAATGCCTTTACCAAAAGTGAAATCGCCTAATAATAGCCCGTATGGCGTTCCACCAAATGTTCCGTATTCGTTTTCATAAACAAGTTTAAATAAACCTGACTCATCAAATTGTGGAGCAGAGTCCGCATCAGATAAGATATCTTCTTTCGTAACGTCTAAAATACGAACTTTAAGCTTATCATCTGGTTCTGAAAATTTAACTAAATTATGTAAACCTTTCCAAGTAGCTTCAAGCTTTTGGAATTCAGAATTATGAATAATCTCATTAATTTGAAGAGTAAGATCTTCATCTATATCAGCAATTCTTTGGCTGATCATATGTGTAATGGTTTTTTTAAATTCCATTTTTTCATTAACAACTTCTGTAGCAAAAACGGTCAACATATCTTTTACATTGTTGATTTGCTGATTGTTTTTATTTAAATCAGCTTTTGCTAAAGCTTGATCCATAATAGGAATTTCTAAATTTTCAAGATCGAAAAATGATTTTGTTTCTGTTGCAAATTCTGTTGAACTCATGACTTCTTCCTCATAATTTTAAAATGATTATTCTGCTTCTTTTGCTTTATTTTCTGTACCAGCAGAACTTGCAATTTGCTTAAGTGCTTCAGGAGTTTTCATAAATTGTAATAAAGTTTCTTCTAGTTTTTCATTACAATCTACATTCGTTTGCAATTCAATTAATTTTTTTCTTGTTTCTAGAAGCTCTCTAAGAGAATCCACTTTATTAGCAATTTTCCCAGGATTAAAGTCTTCAATTGAAGTAATATCCAATTCAATTTGAGAAAAAGAACCATCATTCTTGAGTTTATTCTCTACTTTTAGCTTTAATTTAGGAGCAACAGATTGAACAACAGAGCTAAAGTTTTCTTTACTTATTTCTAAAAACTTTTCATTTTTGATTTTTTTGGTTTTCGTATGAAGATGACCAGAAAAATTTGCCATAACTCCAATTACAAATGGAATATCTTGCTCTTTAACAGAACCATTCGCTTGCAAATCATAGGTGATTTGTACACGTGGTGGTTTATATGTAGAAAGCTTTTGTTGTGTGCCTTTTGACATTATATATTCCTTTTCCTGAAAATCTAAAATGACGTCTTGAATGATTGAATCAACAATCAACTCGCTAATTTTCTATAAGCAAAATCTAGGCCAAGTTTATTTACTTCCGCTTAAGCCTGATTCCAATGAAAAAAGATTATTTAAAATGTTTATAAATATATATAATTATTAATAATACTATGTATTTTTTGTGTATAATTATTTTATGTAATATATTTATATTATGTAATAAATTTCAGTAGCAAATTTTTTCTTTTTTGAATTGAACATTTATATAGATCAAATTTAAATATCTTAAAATTAAATAAAGAGAGCTCCTCTTTTAAAAGAGGAGCTCTCTTTATTTAATAACAAACTTATACTTTAATAATATGACATAAGTTAACTTTTTTATTAAAAAAAGACAAATTAATTTTTACAATTTGATTAAATTTATGTTAATTTACCATAATAAATTATTATGAAAAAATCAAATGGTATTTTTCAAAATCTTTCATATATTTCGCACAAAATTAATGCAATATAGTACTATTTTGAATATATAATTGTTTATTTTAGATTTTTTGTCAAAAAATTTGCTGTTTTTAAATATATTTTAATTAAAGTTATTTATATCCAAAGAGCAAAAATATGTTATTTAATAAGTATTAAGAAAAAGTGTTTATTTAAAATAAAAATTAATAAAATATAATAAATACACAAAACATTTAAAATGCATATAGGTATTCTGATTATTAATGTATACTAGTTCTAAATACATATCAAGACATTTATTCGATTTTTCATGATACTTATCCGATTATAATCTTTTTACTAGTACATAAAATATCTAATGATTTGGATTGAGTAACTGGCGTATTGCTTCTGTTGTTTTTTGAGGATCATTTTTAGCCAAATATAAAATTTGCTCTTTTGGGGACAATTTATCAAATGGAACATCTTCTTTTAATTTAACTCTCCTTGCGCCTGCACCTGTTCTTTCAAGCTCATAATCCACAAGAGCCAATTGCTCTTTTGAACGTTTTTCAGGATCGTAAGTAAGCCACCTGAAATAAGGCCGAACCAAAGCGTAGTAGATAAAAAACATGGCTGCAATCGCAACTAAACCTAATATTGCGGTTTGAATTAAAGTGGTTTGACGGGCAGATAATGAAGCTTTTTCTGCTAGTGCAAATTCATCAAGCTCAAATTGAGTAGATTCAACTGTTATCGTATCTCTGCCTTCTTTAAAACCAATCGCGTTTTTTACTAATTTTGTTACCATTGCCATTTCTTCTGGAGTTCGAGCAACATATTTTCCATCAACAAGCTTTCCGTCCACTAAAATAGATGCACTTAATTTGGTTATATTTCCTATTGGTTCTACAATTTTACTTAGAGTTTTCTTAACTTCAAAGTTTAAATTTTCTGTACTAGACTTAGTACTATTTGTTAATCCGCCAGCTATTCCAATATCTTCTCTTTCGCCAGGTAAGTTACTTTTGGCCCCTGGCACTCCCGTAGGGTTTAATCCGTTACCTTGTGAAGATTGCTCGTTACGTTGTGAGGCAATTACAGCGGTTCTCTCTGGATCTACATCAGATATAGTTGTTTCTACCTTTTTGAATTCAATTAAAGCATCTACTTTAGAAACTACCTTGTCATGACCAACTGCTCTCGCTAAAATATCCCTGATTTTTTGCTCTAATTCTCTTTCTACTTTTCTTTGATATTCACGTTGCGCTGATGTAACCTTATCTATTCCACCATCTTGCTCATCTGGTTGAGTTAACATATTTCCGTCTTGATCAATGATAGCCACTGCTTTGGGATCCAATCCCTCTACAGCCCTTGCAGTTAAATGAATTATTCCTTGAATTTGTCTTTGGCTTAAAGATTTTCCTGATTTTAGTTTTAAATAAATACTAGCTGTTGGTGATTTTTTATCATCTGCAAATATTGCATTTTCTGGAATCACAATATGAACTCTGCTATTGGCCACAGGCTCTAACTTTCCTATGGTTCTTGACAACTCTCCTTGAAGAGCCCTTAGTTTATTTACTCTTTGTTCAAAATCAGACATTCCAAAAGATCGGTCATCGAATTTTTCCCAACCAACACCAATTCCAGTATTAGGCAATCCTTCTTGAGCAAGAGACATTTTTATTTCCATAATTTTATCATCTGGAAATGAAATAGTGTCACCTTCCATTTTATAATCTTTAAATCCTGATTTTTTTAAATGAGCTAATATTGCTGTTTTGTCTTCAGCTGAAAGATTAGTATAAGCGGGTTCATATCTAACAGTTGGTTTCCAAAAAATAAACACAGAAAGAACAAAAAATATGGTTAATAATCCAATTCCGATTGCAATCTTTCGACCTTTTGTAAGTCCAGCATAAAATGCTTTGCTTTGAATTAAAAATTGCGATGAAAATTGTTTTATTTTCTCTAACATTTTTAATAAACCCTTATGAATACAAATACACTAAGAATTTTATTTCTAAAATTTAGACTTGCATTCTCATTACTTCTTGATAAGCCTCTATCACTTTATTTCTCATTTGCACCATCATATTAAAGCCTAACTCTGCTTTTGTTACCGCAAGCATTGTTTCATGGATATTACTAGATCTACCAGACGCTAAGTCCATACTTGCTTTTTCCGCTTCTCTTGCGCCTGTGTTTACTTCTTTAATTCCTTTTTCAAGAAGATCTTGAAATTCAGTTTTACCTGCAGGATTAGGAGGAGTACCTCCACCACTTTGTGGAACAGAGTTTAATAAATTATTTTTTAGTTTTAAATAATCTAAATCTGCTGCAGAAATTGCTTTTGTCATTTATAATTTACCTTAATAAAAAAACTATCTACCTATACCAATAGCAGTCATAGCCATTGACTTTGTCGCATTAATTGCTTGAGTATCACTTTCAAATGAACGATTACTTGTAATCATATTTACCATTTCTTCCATTACTGAAATATTTGGCATCGCAACATAACCATTTTCATTTGCATCAGGATGATTTGGATTATAGACAAGTCTAGGAGCTCTTCTATCCTCTGTAATTCCATCAACCTTAACTTCTTTTAAATTCGGGTCAAAAGCTAAACGCATTAAATTATCAAAACTTAAACCTGAATTTCTAGCAGTAAATAAAACATCTTTTCTTTTATAAGGCCCGCCTTCTTCTGTTCTAGATGTATTCGCATTCGCTAAATTTGACGAAATTACATTCATACGAATACGTTCAGCAGATAATCCAGAGGCACTTATTTTTAATCCTTCTAAAAAACTCATAAGATTTCCTTCTCCTCAAAATAATATTAAAAAGAAAATTACCTTCCGCCATTGATTGCGTAACGTAACATTCCTAATTTTCTATTTAAGGTTTCAATTGTAGCCTTATAAATAATTTGATTTCCGGCAACTTCAGTCATTTCTTGATCAACATCTACTGTGTTTCCATCATTTCCAATACTTTCTGTTGGTTTCACAAAAAGATCGGGTTTTAAAACACCGTCAGCACCCATACCTGGTGCTTTAATATGCCTTGAATCACTTACTTTCATAATAAGATCTTTATCAGAACCAATTGCTGCTTGAAGTTGTTTTTCAAATTCAAAACCTAATGCCCGATAGCCTGGGGTAAGAGAATTTGAAATATTTGCAACATTCACATTCTGTCTTTTCAGTCTTTGATTTAAACTTTCTTCAAGAACAGCATCGGGTTTTCCAAATATTTGGTTCCCAACTACAGTGCTCATACATTTTTCCCTTCAACTTCATATCCACACTCAACAAGTTCATTTAATTTATAACGTAACGCACGAAGTGAAATGCCAAGTGCTTTCGCTGTATGAGTTCTATTTCCATTCATTCTTCTTAAAGTTTGAAGAATTAAACGTTGTTCTAATTCCATTAACGTAACTTGCGGTAATGGATCACCCATAGCAACTTCGGTTCTGCTATTAGCTCTCATTAAATGAAGCTCTTCTACACCTATATAATCTCTTGTTGAAAGTAACACAGAACGTTGAATAACATTTCTTAATTCACGTGTATTTCCTGGCCAAGTATAAGTTCTAAGAGCTTGTTTTGCAGTTGGAGATAATTGAACATTTTTGGAAAACTGAATATTGAACTCACGAAGAAATATTTCTGAATAAAAATCAATATCCACTAATCTTTGGCGTAAAGATGGAATTTCTAAATGAATCACATGTAATTTAAAGAAAAGATCATTACGAAATCTTTGGGCATTGACTTCATCTTGAATATTTTTATGACTACAAGCAATGATACGAGCATCAGCTGCTGTTCCTCTACGAATAGCACCTTTATTTATATCTTGTTCCTTTAATATTCTTAAAAGTTTTAATTGCATGGAAGCGTCTAATTCTGTTACTTCATCTAACATTAAAGAACATGTTTCTAAAGGTCTATTTAAAGCTCCCTGATTATAATCATGAGAAGATCTTTGAGTTGTAAATAATTCCATCTCAAAAAAATTAGTTGGAATGTTAGAGCTATTTGCTACGATAAAGCGACCACGTTCACGTCCACCAGCAATATGAATAGCTTTAGCAAAGGTTTCTTTACCTGTTCCGCTTTCACCAGTTATTAAAATTGGTACTTTAGTTGGTGCAATCGTTCTAGCGACTTCAAGTAATTTATATACTTTCTCATCTCTAGTTGGATAGTGTCGAAGCATTTCCTCTTCAGAAATTCGATTGTCTGATTCAGAAGGCACAGTATTTGCATGAACGCTACGCCCTTCTAAAGCATTGTTACCTTGCTGTGTTCCATAATTTGTGGAATCTAAGTCAAACAATCCCACAGGACGCACTTCACTCATAAACAAACCTCCCTCACATGAACCAAAACCAGGTGTTTACTTACTTAAGCGATCAAGTCTCTCGCTTGCCAAAGATGAAAAACGCTTGTCGTTGGTGTCATTTGCGGCTAATAGCCAAGCGGTCTTTGCTTTTTCAAAAAGACCAACTCTCGCATATACAACTCCTGCTTTATATGCGGCTTCGGCTCGATGTGCTCCTTGGGCTAAATTAGCGACAGCAAGAAACATATCTCCCGAATTTGCAAACCTGCCTGAATCCCGTAAATCTTCTGCATATTGCATGATTGACGATTCAACTGTCTGAGTTTCATCTAAAGACTTTGCTGGATATGCGAGTATTTTCGCATAAAGTGGTTCTACATCAGGAGTTCCACGCAGCCTTTGAGCCCATTCAGCCAGAGTTGGCAAGTCGCGTTCAACATAACGACCAAGTTTCATCTCATCTAAAAGTAAACGTAACGCTGTTTTGTTACGGTAGGGAGCTACGGATAGTTCCCTTAAAGAGGTAACAGACCGATCTGTAAGACCTTCTGTTTTTCTCTTACTGTCCTGTTCAATTCGGCGCAAAAAATCATCTGCCTCCGAAGGTTTATTACTTCGATACAGGAGTCTTGCCGCCAATGCGGCTGCTTCATTTTTCTTTTTTTGATCATTTGATGCTTGCCAAAACGCACCATAAAGTTGCGCTGACTTTAGATTTTCCCCTACAGCCTCAAAGGCTTCTGCTCTAGTAAATAGAGCATCACCATCTGCAAAGGTAAATTCTAATAAAGAAGGTCTCGCTTTTTTTTCAAAAGCAATCCAATCTTCCCATTGTTTCGTTTGAGCTGTTTTTTTCAAAAGCTCTTTAACTCTACTAGAAACAATTTTTTCTAAGTCTGATACCCGATTATCTCCCGGTGCCAATTTTTTAAATTGCTGAACCGCAGCATCAGAACCATTTATAGTTTCATTTTCAATTAAAGCTCTAGTTCGATCATATGCACAATTTTTCATCAAATCAAATGGAACACTGCTATCTACGACACAGGCGTCGAGATTTTGCTGGTATGATTTTGCCGAACTTGGATTTTCATTCACAATTTGATTTAAAACACGAAGTGTCGCTGCAATTTTTACTATTTTAGGAGAATTTTCGGATAACGCCATTTCAGAATATATTTCTGCATTTTGAAATCTAGTTTTACCAAATCCTTTTTCTTTTGAATTTTGTAGTTCATCTATATCTATAATTCTGAGTTTTGCTAAGCTTGAATAATAACTTCCAGGATAATTTAGAATTATAGATCTTAAATAGTCATTTGCTAAACTAAAATTATGAGTTAAATATGCAGATTCTCCTGCATACCATAAAAACTTTGGATCCGATTTAATTCCTTTTTCTGATAAAGCAGCTAGTCTTCTAAAAATGGATAGTGATTGAGCTTCATTCCCGCTCTTATAAAACTCTTCCGCTAATTTTTTTCCAATTTCAACTTCATCTCTTGTACCAAAAGCAGCTCCCATCTGCATTTGCAATTGAGCTGATTTTCCTTCAGGCATTGGAATAAACTTTTCTAATCTTCCATAGATCTCCGGAAAACCATTTTTGTTTATAGATTGATTGTTTTTATTAGTGAATATTATTGTATTTTTTTTATTTTCTTGTGATGTTAACTTATCACTTTCTTTTGTCTCTGTTTTTACTATCGGACTTAAATTAGAAATTATTTTATTTTTATTATCATCTAATTTATTTGATTCAATAAATTGCGCTGAAGGCAAACCTTCTTTCACTGATTCTTTACTTAATCCTTCAATATAATCTGGTTGCCAATTCCAATCGGCTTCTAAGTTTTTTTCTTCCGGTTCTGTTCTCCAAAAATCTACTATAATTCTCCAAGGTTTATTTTGAGTCGCAACAACCCAACCAATGGGAACATTTTTTAGTTGAATATCTACGATAACTTCTGATTTATCTTCATGAATTAAAACTCTTTTTACATATCTTGTATCATAAAAAGAAGTTGCATTGAATTCGCTTGATCTTGCTGGAATGATTCTAATTTGTAATGTTCTTGTTTCTTTAATAAATCTTGTCGCATACCTTCTTGGTTGATTTAATTCAAAAACCAAACGGTAACTATCTTCTCCTACAATAGAGGGAGATATTTTATTTTCTTTTTTTATTTTAGAACTTTGAGCATAAACAGGAATGGAGTCATAATTAAAATTGACTGCCGTAAGAAATGTAAAGAATGAATATGTGAAGAAATTTTTCTTCAACATTCTTTTCCCCTAAAAATATTTACAGGTAAATATATGCCATTTCTTGTAGCTTACATGAAAGATGTTTACTTATAGCAGTCTGAAAATTGTCAGAAAGTGAAATTTTGACGTGTCAAATACTTTATTACTGTATTTATTAGAGATTTTTTTTGCAAAAAATTCACCCTGTCATAAAAATAGTTATTCATTTTGTTCTTGGGTTCTCGCAATTATTTGAGCGAGATGATTTGTTCTAATAAGAAGTGAATTTACAAATTCTTTGAATTTTTTTGGATTAGTTTCTATTTCATCAGGTTCAAAATTAATTTCATTCCAAATTATTTGAACAGTTTTATAAGGAACAACTTCAAGTTCTTCTTTTGGTAATTCAAAATCTCCTAATATAATTAACATTAGTGATTTATTCCAATTCATGGACGTAATTCGAGCAATAGGAAAAATTTGCGGAGTAATTTCATACTCAGAAAGTAAATTTGTAAAATTAAGTATGTTATTTGTTTTAATTGGCTGACTTGCAACAACAGACAGATCGACAATATCTTTAACACTTTGGTACAAAAAAGAAGCTGCAATACTAGCAATAATACCACCAACATTATCCATAAAAACCAAACGATATTTTCTTTTTTGAATTTTTCGACGAACCATTCCATTTTCAGCTAAATCAATTTGTTCTGCCCAATTACAACAAAGATCAGCAATTTTTTCTATTTTAGCACTCATACTTATAATTCTTAATGCTTTATCTATGTTACCTTTACTTTCTTTTTTTAAAATTTTTTTTGCTATGTGGTAAAGCTCTCTCTGTTTAAAGTCAACTTTATCATCTAACAAGTGAATTTCTTGAATTAACGATAAATCCCCCTCGAACATAGCTGTATAAGATCTTTCAAAGAGATCTTTTGAATCGTTTAGCATTTCTAAAAAAATCTCTTTTTGATCAGGAATATCTCCATTTACAAGTTGCCTTGCTAAACTTTCTACAGCATCTCCAATACGCTCAATATGGTGTGCAATTTTTGCGCAGGCATAAGCTAACCGGAGTTCATAACCTAAAGGTTGTTGCGTAGCTAATATTTGTAAAATAGATGTATCTATGGCACGTTCAAGGTTATCTATTTCGGAATCAAGAACAACTATTTTAATTAACCGATTTGGATTGGGATGTTCAAAATGCTGTATAAGCGTAACTAAACCCGTATTTACAGCATCACACATTGTCCTTAATAATGATTTTACGTTACTAAGTTGGACTTCTAAGCTAGAAATTCGCGACATTGTGTTGAATACCTCTTGGAATTTGCATAATTATTAACGCACTGTTAGGGATAAACAGTTATCGCCATGACCGAATGTGCCATAAGTCTTTTAGGGAGTGCAAACATGCAGGTGGAAAATATAACCAATCAAAACATCAAACAAAAATTTCAATCTGTGATTGAAAATCGTGAAGAGGTTTATCACAAACTTGCTGCTTTATCTGTAGAACCTGAATACAATCCAAGAACGGGTCGTCCTTTAAAACCAAATTGGTTAAAAGTTGGTCTTACAGGTGGTGATGTTTTATATAGTATTAAAAAAGATTTAAGAGAAAAAAAACTTTACACTGTTTGTGAAGAAGCACGCTGCCCAAATATTTCTGCTTGTTGGAATACTGGAACAGCTACATTTATGATTATGGGCGATGTCTGTACAAGAGGATGTCGTTTTTGCCATATAAAAACAGGAAATCCTGCTGGATTGCTTGATGCCGAAGAGCCTTTTAAAGTGGCGGAAAGCATTAAGACTATGAATTTAAGTTATGCTGTCATTACAATGGTAGATAGAGATGATCTTCCTGATGGAGGTTCTAATCATATATCAAAAACAATTGAATCCATACATAAAGAAAATCCAAATACAAGAGTTGAAATATTAGCTGGAGACTTTCGAGGGCAAGAATCCTCTATCCATGAAATTGTTCATGCAGGAAGAGGTCTCGATGTTTTTGCACATAATATTGAAACCGTGCGTCGCTTAAGTCCTCGGGTTCGCGATGCTCGTGCGAAATACGATCAAAGTTTAACTGTTTTAGCTAATGCTCTAAAAATAGGTCCAAAAGGTATGTTCACAAAAAGTGCAATTATGCTTGGCCTTGGGGAAACATTTGATGAAGTAGAAGAATCCATGCACGATCTTCGTAATGTTGGTGTCGAAATTATTACAATTGGTCAGTATCTTCAACCCACTCCAAAACACCTAACAGTAAAACGTTTTGTCCATCCCGATGAATTTGAATTTTGGAAACAAGTCGCGAAGAAAATGGGTTTTAAAGCTGTAGCATCTGGCCCATTAGTTAGAAGTTCTTACAAAGCCTCTGAATTATTTCCAGAAGTAACAAAATATTAAATTAAAATTTTGCTACCTTAATTTCTTTCCTTTTTTTTCTTGCGACTGATGCTTTACTTGAATTATATAAAAGAAAAATATTATTTGCGTATTAAATATTCATAATTTATTTTATCTCTTCCTGCGAACTCTTTGCTTTCTCATGTGAATTATTTGTCTCTTCAATTAAATGCTCAGCATTTCGAATAGGATAAGCTGTAATGACATTTCCATTCATGCTGAAGGCTATGAGGATGTCCGTATAAATATCATTTCCTCTTCCATCAATCCTAGGAACAACAATTCTTGAATAGGTTCTTGATAAGTTATTATTATTGTTTACTCCTCTTTTCTTTTGAGTCTCTGGTTGCTCAGGCGAAGTTAATGCTGTCATTATAATACGTGCAAGTTCGCTTCTACCTTTTTGATCAGCATCTATACCAAGTTTTTTCCATTCATCTCTGTGGCTTTTCTCTTGTTTGTTTGGACTGCCTAATATATGATCAATTCCAAATGGACTGCGTTGCTTTGTGGTATTCCGAAAATCCATTAAATAAAATAAATTATAATTTCCATTTGTAGGCTCTGCTCCATCGTAACCAACTGCGACTATGTGATCACGTGAGTAATTTGAAGGTAAATTTCTAGGTTTGATTCCAGATATTATTGAATTAAATGTTATTTGGTTCGAATTATTATCTCTCAAATAAAAACTTTTTGATGTTAAAATATGACTTGATGTCGCTATGGTTTTTTTATTATTTGGTTTTATTTTCTTTAAAGCAAGCGATGCACATTCCGCTTCTGGCTCTGCAATAAGCTCAGAGCGTGTAAACGTACAAGTTGCCGCAATTAATCTTTCTGCCTTTGTAAACTCTATCGTCTTTTGCTGGGGTTGTTTTTGAGCACCGTTTGACTTAGCAACAAGCATGTAAGCATCAAGAATATTCAAAGCAGATTCTGGATCTTGTCTTACCAATTCAGTTGCTGAACCTAACGAAACATCTATTACAGAAGAAGCAGTAGGGAATTGTATGGAATGAATATATTCACTTAATCTATCTCTGTAATCTTCTAGTTGAAGCCATGTTAAATTCCAAAACTCTATTTTTAATGCTCTTATTCTTTCTCGAGATGTTTCTTTTTTAATACTTTGTGTTTCGTTTGGGTAAAGATCTTGCCTTGAATCAACATAAGTATCAGGAAGTAAAAAATTCAAAGCGGAATCAGCCGCATCATTTGGTTGTACTATATTTATTTCCTGAATTTCATTTAGAAGGATTGATGGCACTGCTTGAGGATCAAATTCAGGGTGCACTAAATCATTTATTGTCGGAGTAGGTAAAAGAATATGATTATTTTGTTCATTTTGATTTGAATACACTGCAGGTCTTGGATTAAGCCAAGGACAGTAAGTTCCAATTACGCACCATAAATCTTCAAGCAAACCTCGTTTTTTCAAATTGTGATATTCATATTGTTTTTTCGTATATTGAATTTTATCTAAATCCATTTGATTCTTATAAATAGAATCAATGGATACAACATGCTCTCGAGAAGGTTGTTGGAGCTCTTCTTCGCTATAGTAATTTGCAAAAATATTTTGTGATATGAAAAAACTGATAATAATAAGATTAGATCGGAAATTATTTTTTATAACCATTTGTTTAACCTCACTAAAGAAATGACATTTAAGAAATTAAAAATAATTAATTTTTAATTTCATTTTTTACATTATTTGCAAAAATTTAACAAATTTAATAAAAATATTTTTATTAAAATAAAAATAATAATATTTATGGTACTTTAATTTCTTTAAATTAAATTTTTCCTTTTTTTAAATTTAAAATAGATTATTAAACCAATGAATATATTGAATAAATATTAAAATTTTAACTTGAACCTCACGTTTAATTATTTTATTTTTATTTTGCTACTGTCCTTTTTTCACATAATGGAGTTTTAGATCAATGAAAATTGTTACTTTTTTATTATGTACAGTTACATTTTATTTTTTTTCATATGAAACTTATGCTTCTCCAAATAGTGATAATGAAATACCAAAACATGTATATAAAGCGACACCAACTCCGCCAAGTCAAATTTTTAAAATGGGATTTAAAAGATTTTTTGGTACAAGCACAGATCTTTCAGAATATATGTATTCCGTTTATCAAAATTTATTTGCTGGAATTATTGAATCGGAAGATGTTTTATCACAATTAACTAACCCTAGTGCTTTTATAAGAACATCATCTGTATGGCAAAACACAATGGATAACGCATTGGCAAACAATGAAGCATTTTTGAATTCGTATAATCCAACTTCACATAGAGCTCATGAGGTATATAATGAAATATATATCTATCAAATTGTACCTCAATCTAATTTTATTAGTGTCACTCAAACATATGAAAGAATATTAGATGCAGCCTATCGAAATGAACTTGGAATCTCTAATCACATAAATATTACGCATGGAGGTGATCTTGAAATTGATGAAGATAATATAAATTTAGAAAATTTGGAATACTTAAGACCATACTATACAAGACGGAGAGAATACGCAGCTTTGTATAATATACACAATGACTCAATTGTTTCTGCAAGAAGGTTCCGTTATTCTAACGAAACAAGAAATTACGAATTCATAGAAACAATTCAAAATCCACATTATAATCCAAATATTGAACCTGCTATTCATGAAAATAATTATTTATTAGGATCCGTACCTAATTATAGATATATTCATGGTTTTAATAGTCATTATTTATGCAATACAAGAAGACAAAATTCTAGTCATATGTATAAAAAAAGATCCATTGTTCCTCAAGAGTTAGATTGCGATTTATCTCTCACAAGTAACAAAACCATTCCAAATTCATTAAAGCTTGAAACTCCAAAAATCATGTTTGATAAAAAATCTATAAGAATTGAGGTTAGTAGAAATAATAGCGAAACTTACTGTCTCTCCCCATATGAGAAATATTTGTATATTGATTATTGTGAAAAACCATATTCAAAAAATAGATGGCTATTTACAGAGTTTGGTCAATTGATATCAGAAATTAATGATGGAAAAAATAATCAATATTATTGTCTTTCCTTTCCAGAAAATGAAGATAACCCTTATTTAAAAATGGAAATTTGTGATCTTAGAAATCCCAGACAAAAGTGGTACTTTAATGAAACTAAAGAGAATTCTTCAAAACTAGTCTCTTCCTACCAAGGTAACGAAGTTCGGTTTTATAAAGACTATGGCTACCTTTCAAAAGAAAATTCTGAAGATTATGGTACTATTCAAATTTTAAATTATAATAAAATTAAAGAAAATGTTTCAAAACCACTTTATCAATTTGATATTGAAACTTTTTCAATAAGTAATTTAGATAAAAAAAGCACGACTGAATTATCCATTTACCCATCGAGTAATGGAAATAACTATTTATCTCCTCTCTCAAACTTAGATGGGTATAAAAACTATTATAATATGCATAATCATTCCTTTTTTTCAAATTATGGTGTTACAGATGGAAGTCAAGTATGTTATTTTTCAAAACAAATTAAAGAAGGTGGCTCTTCATATGATTGGATTATAAATGATTACTGTTCTAATCAAGCAGAAATGCCAAGACCTTATCAGTGGTTTTTTAAAGTAATTGATACCCAACAAAATTTTAGAAGGTCCTATAATATAACAGATATTGGAAATAATAAGCTCCGTACAAGTAAAAAACTTCTTTCAACATCATACAAAGCTTTATATACAGCTCATCATGATTGGTATGATGATAGCGAAAATATTTTAGAAACCTTTTACCTTCCAAATGAAGTTCATCATTTATTATTTAATTTTGACAGCAAAAATAAATCTCTGAGTGATCTATCACTAATAAATATAAATTTAAAAACAAATAAAAATGAGTTTAAATAATTATAAACAAAAAAATAAAAAAAATAAATCAACATAATTCCTTAAATTAAAAAAAATATTAATATATCTAAAATTATTATATTTAATATTTATAATATAAATTTGACTTTTTTTAAATTTTTGGTAATCTATCAATATTGATTAATTGTATTAATCATTCTACATAATCGATTATAGTAAATTTTATAATACATTTTATTTCAATATGTTAAAACATAGTTAAAATTAATTATAAGTTATATAAAATTTAAGAATATTAAATAATAAATTAAAATAAAAAATAACATCATAGAAATTTATTTAATAAAAAAAACTGATATTTATTTTATATTTCAAATTTTTAATTCTCTATTTGTTTTAATATTTAATTTAAATTTTATTAATTAAGGGATTAATTATGTCAATTTTGAATAAAAAAACTTCAATTGCAATTTCAGCAATATTCATTCATTCTTTTGCATTTGCTGATGGCTCATTTTTATTTTGTTCAAATGAAAATTCCAAATGGCATTGGGCAACAAACCCAATCGCTCCTAGTGGTAATACTCCTTACTTTTGGCTAGAAGGTAATTTAAAATTAATAAATGCTCCTATTTCTCTACATAGCGCATTGAGTTTAGACACAAATGATCTTCTTAATTATCGTATAAAAAGAGATACTTCAGTTGAAAATAAGACAAATATCAATTCACAAGTTCAATCAATCTCACTTTTAGAATTAGATATTAATGCTTTTTTTAATAATTTTAATTTAGAAATGGACGAATCATACGATTGGGAGAAACTTGAAAATTGGGAATCTTGGGATACATATTCAAATGAAACTTTAAGTCGCAAAAAAAGAGCTAGTATTACTGAGCACAATAATCAAAATTCAATACAAGTAAATAAAATTCCTTCAAGAAGTGGATTAAGTGCTTGTAGTGCTCTTGTAAATTATTGTGTAAATACCTTTGGAAAATCATTCCGCTTTGTTGGAGCAGCTGGGAACGCTTTAGCAAGTACGGATTGGGGTTATGTTGTTGCAGACAACCTAATATGCCCTAACTGGGACTATCCAGAAGGGTTAGTAACAACTTCTCAATTAACAGTGGGAAATCTAGTACAAGAAATAGCAGTAGATTTAATAACATCTGGACCAATAAAAGGTGCAGCAAAAGGAGGAAATGTACCAAATTCTCTTGCTTCAAGGCCAAATTCACTTGCATTTTCCAATAATGGTGGCACAGGAAGAAAAGTATCCTATTCAGATTTGTTTAAAAAACCTTCAAGTGGGATAGAAGGAAAAGTTGTTCAAATTGAAAGAATAAATACAAATCCAAACACTCCTTCAAATGAAGGAGCTATATCTCCTATAGATCCGTTTGGAACCAGATTAAATGAAATCACACGTTCTGCTAGTGAATTAAATATGAATACCTCTGGATCTGAAAGAAGGCCATCACAAATAGCTGATCATTTAGTTTCATCTAGCAACCAAAATACGGAAGGAATGGGTGCACGTAAATCATCTTATGCGGATATGGCTAAAGCTGCTTCAGCGGAACGACTTAATGAAACCACGAACTCATTCCAAAGAGCTGGTAGCTTGCGAATTGAAATGTATAAAATAGGAGGGAACTCAAAACCAAAAGTACCTTCAAGAGCTTATAGCCATTCAGATCTTATTGATTTTAATAAAGCAAAAAGATTTTATAATAATGAAGGACGCATCAAAGATTTATCACCAAATTCTGAGCTTTATGAAATAGATATTCCATTAGTAGAAGAATTAGTTAGAGTCAGAGATGCAAAACGTGTTATTGTAGATAGAATAACAGGAAAGCGTTGGTATTCACCTGACCATTATGATAATTTTGTTGATATGAATAATCCAATTGACCCAGTGAAATTAGCTGAAAAAAATAAAATTTTCTTAAAATCAAAATTATAAGAAAATTCGGACTTCATAATGAAAAAGTCCCCTATGAAAGGGGCTTTTTTTAGCTTGCTTTTCTTTGTCCATCAATTAAAACTTTTGAAAAAATAACTCTTCAATCGCTTTAAAAACAACACTCACACGCAATTCATCTAAACATTCTCTTTGTGCTAACTTGCAAAAATTACTTGAGCAACCAACACAACCCACATCTCTTTGCAAAGAAATATATTTAAGTTTATTTGGTGGACACCAATTTATAGGTTGTGTAGGGCCATGAAGCTGAATCATTTTAGCCCCAGAAGCCACAGCAATGTGACTCATACCGTTTGAATTTGCTATACAACCTAATGATTTATTTGTTAAATAAGCAATCTCTCGAATAGACATAAGAGGTGGGAGTAGACTCATGTTTTCACTTAATGAGTTTTGTTTCAGTTTTTCTTTAAAACTATGATGAACTTTTAATATATACTCTTCTTCTCCTGGCGCCCTGGACCAGACAGTAGCAACATTGTATTTTTGGGCTAATTGCAAAGCTAAATCCGTATAACTAGAGATAGGCCAACATCTGACAAGATAACGAGATGTAGGGCTCATAACAATATAATTTTGAACATGTAATTGAGATAATTGCTCTTCTATCCATTTTGAAGGCTTTACTTTATTCATATCTTCAATGGGAAGATCAATTTTAACTTCTTCTAAATTTATTTTATCCATATAAATACCAAGTGGTTCTAATAGATATAATCTTGTATATCCAAGGTAACCGGTATCTAATTTTTCACGTTGAACAAGATGAGTATAAGTTTTATCTCGGATAGAATTACATTTAAAAGAAATTCTAATTTTTGCACCTGTAAATAAAGTTTGAAAACTAGAACGTGGATAATTAATGGCATCAATTATTATATTATATTTTTGTGATCTAATATAAAAAAACAAATAAATTTCAGACCACAAATAAAGTAACCAATGCCAAAACTTTTTTATAAAAAAAACATTTTTGAATTCTTTTTTACGCCATACCGGCAGATAATGAACTGTGCTTATATGAGGATTTCCACTCAATATTTCTTTAGCCATGGGATGAGCCCACCAGTCAATTTGAGCCGTAGGATATTTTTGTTTTAAAACAGAAGCAAGAGGGGTTGCAAGCAAAACATCACCAAGCTGTCTTGGAAGCATAATAAGAATTTTTTTTGGAATAGCGGATGTCACTTTTTTTAGTCCCAAAGTTACAAGGAATTTGCGATATCAATAATGCAAAAACACATCAAAGACAACATCCACACTTTTAAGGAAGACAAAATTAAATGTCAAGTTTTACCTAAATATCAATTATTTTATATCTTTTTTTTAAATTAAATAACTTGATTCAACTTCATCAATTTCGGTTAAAAGGCGATCTTTTTCAACCTGAGATAAAAAAGAGGCTTCGATTGAATATTTTGAAATTTTACAGAGATCTTTAAAAGTAAAACCTAAACTATTTTTACATTGAATGTAGTTTTCTAATATATAGCCCCCAAAATAAGCGGGATCATCTGAATTGATAGTAACTCGAACACCTAGATCAAATAATTCTTTTATATGATGTTGTTTTAAATCCTCATAAACTTTTAGTTTTATATTTGAAAGTGGACAAACGGTAAGTGGAATTTTATTTTCAATTATCTGTTCAATTAATTTTTTATCTTCTATACTTCTTACACCATGATCAATTCTAGATACATTTAATAAATTTAAAGCTTCCCAAATATATTCCGGTGGTCCTTCTTCTCCTGCGTGCGCAACTGTTAAAAAGCCAAGATCTTTACATTTAGAAAATACAGTTTTAAATTTACTTGGAGGATTTCCTTGCTCAGAAGAATCTAAACCAACTGCTTTTATCAAATGTTTATATGGTAATGACTGCTCTAAAATTTCTAAAGCATCTTCTTCGGATAAATGCCTTAAAAAGGACATAATAATAAAATAGCTTATATTAAAATCTTTTTTTCCTTGCTCAAGAGCTTCATGAATTCCTTCAATAACATCAGAAAATAAAACCCCTCGCGAAGTATGAGATTGTGGATCAAAAAAGATTTCCACATGACAAACTCCGTCTCTATGTACTCTTTCCAAATATGAATACGTAAGTTCATAAAAATCTTTTTTTAATTTTAAAACATTAGTAGCTTGATAATAAATATCTAAAAATGACTGTAAATTATGAAATTGATAGAGTTGTCTTACTTCATCAATACTTTTATAAGGTAATTCAATCTTATTTCTTTCTGCTATTGAGAATAAAAGTTCGGGCTCTAAAGAGCCTTCAATATGAATGTGCAATTCTGCTTTTGGTATTTTTCTTAACTCTTCAAGCATAAAAGAATCCTTTATAAATTATTTATTAATCTATAAAGGATTCTTTTATTTTTTTCAATACTAAAAATAAAGATTATCTTTTATTTGTAAAATATTAATTTAATTCAACTACTGAAACAGATTCTATAATTACAGGAGTAACTGGAACATCTCTATGAAAACCACTGTTGCCAGTTTTTACTTTAGCAATGGCATCAACAGTTTCCATACCTTGAGTTACTTTTCCAAAAACAGCATAACCCCATTGGTCACCACGATTATTTAGAAAGTCATTGTTTGTTAAGTTAATAAAAAATTGAGCTGTAGCAGAATGTGGATCATTTGTGCGAGCCATAGCAAGTGTACCACGGTCATTGCTTAATCCATTTTTTGCTTCATTTTCTATTGGTCTATTTGTTGATTTTTCTTTCATACTGGAATCAAAACCACCACCTTGAATCATAAATCCAGGAATAACACGGTGAAAAATTGAGCCATCAAAATGTTTTGATGTAACATAATTAACAAAATTAGCAGCAGTCATTGGCGCTTTTTCGTCATTAAGTTCAATAGAAATATCGCCATAATTTGTTTTCATTAATAAGATAATCATAAAAAAATACCTTTCGTAAAAAATAGGGATAATGTTTCATTATTTCTGATTTGTATCTAAGCCCCAAAAGACGCCACTTTCCGACTTAACAAAAGATAGAAAATCTTCAGGAGACATAGGAGCTAAATTTTTACCATCACGATAGCGAGCGGTGAGAGTATTCGTTTGAACCTCTTTATCACCGATTACTAACATATAAGGTATTTTAAGCAACTGAGCATCTCTTATTTTTGCACCTAATTTATCGTTACTATAATCTGTTTCTACACGAATCCCATTTGATTTTAAAAATTCAGTTACTTTACGAGCATAATCTTCTTGCGCTTCTGTTACTGTAACAACACGACATTGAACTGGAGATAAACCAATAGGGAAATGTCCTGCACAGTGCTCAATAAAGATACCCATAAATCGTTCAACCGAACCTAATACCGCACGATGCACCATTACTGGTGTTTCTTGTGTATTATTTGCCGCTTGATAGGAAATTCCAAAACGAGCAGGCATTTGGAAATCTAATTGAATTGTTGCGCATTGATGCATTCGCCCAATTGCGTCTTTCACTTTAAAGTCGATTTTAGGACCATAAAATGCACCATCACCAACATTAATTTGATAATTTACTCCAGAAATTTTTAAAGATTCTTCCAGAGCATTTTCTGCAACATCCCAAACTTCTTCTGCACCAATTCGGTTTTCGGGACGAGTAGAAAGCATATAAACAACTTCATTAAAACCAAGATCAGCATAAGCTTCTTGAACAAATTTTAATGCAGAAATAATTTCAGATTGTACCTGGCTTAACATACAAAAAATGTGACCATCGTCCTGAGTAATACGACGAACTCTTGTCAAACCATGTAAAGTACCACTTAATTCGTTACGATGCACAACACCAAACTCACCATAACGTAACGGCAAATCACGATAAGATTTTTGACCAACCATAAACATACGCACATGACCTGGACAACTCATTGGCTTAATTCCAAATTCATCATCATGATCATCTTTAAAAATATACATATCATCACGATATTTTTCGTAATGACCACTTACTTTCCATAAATTAACATTCATAACTTGTGGACTTTGAATTTCTTGAAATCCAAATTTTGCCCATTTTACGCGAATATAATTTTGTAAAAGAGTAAATATTTTCGCCCCATTTGGAAAGAAAAAAGCGGCACCAGGTGCAATATCACTCATTAATGTAAATAAATTTAATTGGCGCCCAAGTAAAACATGATCACGTTTTTTTGCTTCTTCTAGCATATTTATATAAGCATCGAGATCTTTTTTATTCGCCCAAGCGGTACCATAAATACGAACAAGCTGTTCGTTGTCTTTATTCGCACGCCAGTAAGCACCAGCCACACTCATTAATTTAAAGGCACCTAATTTTCCTGTGGAAGAAACATGAGGACCACGACAAAGATCATCCCAATGACTTATCGCATATATTTTTATATCGCCTTCTGTTGGCAATTCTTTTACAATTTCAACTTTAAACTTTTCACCTAGTTTTTCAAAATGCTGGATAGCTTCTTCTTTAGAAACAACTCTTTTCACAAATGGAATATTTGCAGCAATAATTTCCTGCATTTTTTTCTCAATTTGAGGAAAATCATTTGTTCCTATTTTTACACCATCTTTAGGGTAAATATCATAATAAAATTGATTTTCTACAACAGGCCCAATTGTAATTTGAGTGCCTGGAAAAAGTTCTTGAATTGCCATAGCCATAACGTGAACTGTAGAGTGCCTGATAACCTCAAGACCTTCTGCAGAGCGATCCGTTAAAATTTCAACCTTGTCCCCGTCTTTGAGGGAGTAATCTAGGTCAACTGAATTGCCATTCACTTTCCCCGCAATGGAACTTTTAGCAAGTCCAGGACTTATGCTTTTTGCAACATCTAGTACATTAGAAGTTGAAGGGAGAGAACGAGAAGATCCATCAGGCAAAAATATTTGAATTAAACTCACAAATAGCTCCTTTAAATAGCGCTCCCCACATACACAGTGGGTGTGCGAAAATAACTTGAGGAGACTATACAAATTTTAATTGTTGGTAAATCAAGAATTTAATTATCCTTGACTTCATTGGCAAAAAATTGTTTAAGTTCTGTGCCTGATTTAGAGCGTTCTCTGTAATACCAAAGCTTGGTGGACTAAAAAGTCTGGGTATTACAAGGGGTTAAACCAAATAACCAAGCAGGAGTTTTTCTATGTCTATTGAAGTTCAAATGCGCGACCTCCTTGATGCGGGCGTCCACTTTGGTCACCAAGTTCGTCGTTGGAACCCTAAAATGCGTCCGTTTATTTACGGTGAGCGCAACGGTATCCATATTATCGACCTCCAAAAAACTCAAAAATTATTTAAAGATGCTCTATCTTTCGTTGAACAAACTGTTACTGAAGGCGGACATATCCTTTTTGTTGCTACAAAAAAACAAGCTCAAGAAATCATCGTTGAAGAAGCGGAAAGAGCTGGAATGTTCCATATTCACCACCGTTGGCTTGGCGGTATGATGACGAACTGGCAAACAGTTCGTTCTAGTATTACTAAACTAAAACGTATTGAAAAAATGGCTAGCGATGGCACTTACGAAAGCATCACAAAACGTGAAGTAGCTCTTAAAGAGCGTCTTCGCATTAAGTTAGAGCGCTCTCTAGGCGGAATCAAAAATATGCCAGGACTTCCTTCTGCGATTTTTGTTATTGATGCGAAAAAAGAATTCACAGCAATTGCAGAAGCTAACCGCCTAGGAATTCCAGTTATTGCTGTTACAGATACAAATAGTGATCCAAACGGCGTTGACTACATTATTCCTGGTAATGACGACAGCCTTAAAGCAATTAAACTTTATGCGAGCTTAATTTCAGACGCAGCTCTTTCCGGCAAACAACGCCGTAGATCTGAATCCGGAAAAGAAGACTCCTCATTTTCTTCTGACAGCGGACGTTCCCAAGTTAAGGTAAAACGCCTTAAGTCACGCGATGAAGACGAAGCGAACTAAACCTCTGGGTGTTCCGTAAGGAACGCCTTTCTTAATTATTAACAGCATTTTATTTTAAAGAGGAATAAGGAATGGCTACAGTTACCGCTCAAATGGTTAAAGAACTTCGCGAAATGACACTTGCTGGTATGTCCGATTGCAAAAAAGCGCTAGATGCAGCTGAAGGTGATATGGACAAAGCAGTTGTAATTCTTCGTGAAAAAGGCTTAGCAAGCGCTGCTAAAAAAGCATCAAGAGCTGCTAGCGAAGGTGTTGTTTCTACTGTTGTAGACAACAATAATCTCGGTTTTGTTTTTGAAGTAAATTGTGAAACAGACTTTGTTACTAAAAATGATGGCTTCCAAGCTTTTGTAAGCAATCTACATAATATTATTAGCTCTGCAAAACCTGCAGACTTAGACGCTCTTTTAGCAACAAATTATGATGCTTCTGGAAACGTTAAAGATGCAGCTACAGCACTTGTTGCACAAATTGGCGAAAACATCACTGTACGCCGTTTTGCACGTGTTGGTTCTGGCAAAAACTTTGTTACTTCCTACGTTCACGGCGGTGGTAAAATTGGTGTTGTTGTAGAACTTGCTGGTTCTGGAATTGAAGCTCACTTAAATAACCAAGGTTTAATTGAACTTGGTAAAGACGTAGCTCTTCAAGCAGCAGCGATGAAACCACAATTTTTAAATGAACAAGAAATTCCTGCTGAAACTATCAAACAAGAAGAAGAAATTATTCGTAATAAATTTCTTCAACAAGGCAAGCCAGAAGCTGCTCTTGCTAAAATTGTTCCAAGCAGCATTAAAACTTGGTTCAAAGAAATTTGTTTAGTTGATCAACTTTTTGTAAAAGATGACAGCAAATCTGTTGCTGCTTATGTTTCAGAAGTTGGTAAAAAACTAGGAATTAACGACCTTAAAGTAACTTCATTTATCCGTCTTGAACTCGGTCAAGGTGTTGAGAAAAAAGCAGAAGATTTTGCTGCTGAAGTTGCAGCTACTGTTGCAGCTGCTGCAAAAGGTTAATACTTTATCGTTCTATATTTTAAAAGGGAGAGTTTCCTATTTAGTGAAACTCTCCCTTTTTTTTATTAAATTTTTTAATTAAAAAATTATTTTTGAGAAATTAACAAAAGAGTTCGACCTAAAGAATCTAATAATCTTGAAACATATTTTCTTTTTTCTACAATAGATCCAATTGTCTCTTTAGAACAAGAACCAATAGATTCAAATTCAAGTCCCTGACATTTATCTTTTTCTTCTTTACAGATTTTTTCAACAATTAGTTTGTGATATAAAGCATAAGGCTGTTGCGTTATGATAAGATATTTACCTTCTTTTAAATTCCAACCAAACTCATTAAAAAAATTTTTTATTTTATTTGAAGTTAATACCTTGCTATTATTTAATTCTTTCTCAGTAAATACAAAGGCAATTTTATTTTTTAATAAAGGATGAAGCGATTGTGAAAACACCAACTTTAACATTTCTCTTTCATCTTTTAATTCGGGAAGAATTTTAGGAATTTTATAGTCATTATTAAATGTAATTATCCCATTTTTTTTATTGAATAACTCTTCATTTGTTTCATATATTTTTTCAGAAAGTAATCTTTCTCCACCTATTAAATAGGTCATTGTAGGATTAATAGTTCCATCATCAATAATTTGATTTAAATAAGCTAATTTATCACGAACTCTGAATAATGTAGAACCTAAAAATAGTATTGCATTATAATTTTTATTTAAAGGTGCGACTTCTTTTTTAAATCCAATATCTTCATTAATTATTTTGATAATATCATCAAGATTATCATCGCTAATATTTATGTTATTCTCTATATCTAAAAACTCTTTTTTATCTTTTCTAATCCAGGAATATTGTGTATCATATGTACCATCAATCCAATACAAAGCTTCTGTAATAGAGTCATCTTTGGGGTATATAGATGTTAAATTTAAAACTTTTTTTAAATTATTTGATATTTTTTTATCTTTTGTAATAATATTTTTTTCTATTATATCAGCAGTTGTTAATGCAATTGCATAATTATGAAATAAAACAAAAAATGATATTTTTATAAAGAAATAAATTTTTAAATTTTTAAGAATCATTTAATCATTCCTATCCGAAATAAAAAAACTTTATAAAGACTTAATCAAAACAAATCAAGTAAAGAAATAACAAGATAGTCTAAACTCTTAATTATTTTTTAAAATATATTTAGGATTTAAATTTGATTTTTTTTTATATAAAATTAATGTTTATTTCTATATGTTTTTCTTACTTCTTCATTTTTAGGAGAATCTTCATCATTTTTTTTAAAACGTATTGAAAACTCAATACGATGCTGACGGGCTACTGCAAAAAATTTCTCAATTCCAAATGAAACCATATTTTTAGCAACTTCTTGACTTAAGCCTTTAAGTAATTCTTCTTTACCTTTAGCTAATAATTGAGTTGCTTCTTTTGGAAAATTATCTTTCACTTCTTTAATGACATCTCTACCAGTGGCAACAGTTTTTTTAAAAATATCGCCACCTATTTTTGCCAAATCTTGAAAATCATCACGATCAAACCATTTTTGATTTTCATCTTCATTTTGATTTTTATTTTTTTCTGATTTATTTTTATCGATATGCTTATTATGACTCATATTATAGCCTTTCATTAAAAGCAGCTTAATCATTCTTAATGTAATTGATTATATATAAAAAATCAAAGTACTTGAATGCTAACTTGCTTTTGGGGGCATAGATTTCACAGGAGCTTTTGCTTTTGGTACCGGAGTTCCTTTAATTCTTGATAACGCAACTATAGTTTCCTTACCATTAGGGTCTAAATACAATGAACGCTCGTAACATTCAATTGCTTTCTTTTTATCTTTTAACGCCTCATAGCAACAACCTAAATTATAAACATACTTTGAATGATCTGGATCCATTAAAGTAGATTGTTCGTACCACCCTAAAGCGCTTCGGTAGTTTTTTAATCTAATAAACAATAAACCAACACGAGCTAAGTTATCTGCAGTAGGCTCCATATTTGCTACTTCTTCGCACGCCGCAATTGCATCAGGGATTTTACCCATTTTTGCATAAACACGCCCCTTCGATTTTAATACTTCAAGTCTCAAATCAACTATTGTTTTAGGTATTTTACTTAAATCAGCTATAGCTTTCTCATTTTCATTCATTTTTTCAAAAACCTTAGCCCGACATAAGTAAACATCAAATTGATTCGCATTTTTATTTAAAATATCAGAAAATAAATTTATTGCTTTAATAGGGTGACCATCTTGAATATACATATTTGCAAGTTGCATTAATGATTTTGTACTTTCTGGGTTTTGCCGTCTTGCTTTCATGCAATAATGAATGGCCTTTTCTTTATTACCTGACCCCCACATGATTTCAGCAAAACGTAACAAAAGAGTTTCATCTGTTGGATCATCTTGCAAAGCTAATTTCATTTGCTCTAAAGCTTTATCATAATATCCAGGCGTTTTTGAATTTTCTATATATATATCTGCTAAAACCATTCTTCTATGAATTTGTTTACCATTAATTTTTAATTCTTTTGCTAAAAATGGGATCGCTTCGGTGCGTTTTTTATTTGAGATTAAAATATCTGCTCCTGCAGAATAGGCAGGATAGTACATACTATTATTTTCTATTGCTTGATTCACATGCACCATTGCTTCTGAAATATTGCCAAGTTTGGCTTCCGTTTGGGCTAATCCAATTAATGAACGTGCTGTTGGTTTATTTTGAGCGTGTATTTTTTCGAATTCAGCTTTTGCTTCCGCATATTTTTCATTAAAAAATAAAGATTCTGCATTTCTCAATTTTTTGATATTTTCGGGAGGATTTCTATATTTTTCAATAATTACCTCAGCTTTTTGAACAATATCATGTGGCTCAAATGGCTTTAAAATATAATCACTCACTCCCAGATCAACACTTCTAACAATATCTTCTTTTGTTGCTTCCCCAGATATAAATAAGACAGGAATATCATTTTGCATGGCACGGCCACGGATATAAGCTAATACTTCAAACCCATCCCCTAATGGCATATAAATATCTGTTATTACAATATCAACACCATGTGTTTTTAACCAAGCTATGGCTTCTTTTGCATTTCCAAAATCTTCTACTTCATAACGTCCCGTTTTATCAAAAATCCGGTAAAGAGCTTTACGCATATTTAATTGATCATCTATAACGACAACCCGAAGATGTTCTGATTTTGCATCAGCCATCATTAGCTCCTATTAAGTACAAAGCAAAAGTTTTCCACAATAGGTATTTCGGTAAAATTTGTGTGTAAATGAGATTTCAAGGATATTAATAATTATGAAATAAATATATTTTTATATAGTAATTTCATAAGATTATTATTTTTTTAATTTTTGTTTACTTTTTATTTCCACCCTCGTCAAAATAATGACATTAAAAAATAAAAATAAAAAATAATTTATGAATTTAAATTTTTGTTTTAATTAAACGCGACATATATCAATAAAAAAGAAAGTTATAATAAATAATAAATTAAAAATGATTTTCTAAAACACAGCATTCATAAAAATTATCTTCAAATCATTCAACATAATCAAAATTTATTTTAAATTTAAAATTATGTTATATTTATAGAAATAAAATCAATAAATAGTTATAAATGTTTATTATAAATTTTTCACAAAAAATTCACAAGTCAATATTTTTTATATTTTATTAAAAATAACAAATTTAGATATTTATTTTATGATAAATAAATTTTGTAGATTTATTATAAATTGTTATTTTAAATAAATTTACAAAATTTCTGGCTGGATAACCTTTTTAATTCCTATTAATTTTTAATATTATTTTTTAGAGAAAGCTCAATTGAATATAAACAAAAAAATAAGACATTAAATAATATATTTAAAATATTATATTTATATTTTGTTATAATTTGTTTTTTTTCAATATTAAATTAACAAAAAATATATAAATAAATGGTTACCTATTAAATAAATTACCAAAAAAAATTTGATTTACTTTACGAAATTATCTTTATGAATTACTTTAATTTAGGTTTAACAATTCAATCTATATTTACAATTATTTTATTTAATAAAATTTTAAATATAGATTGAATTGTTAGATACATCAACAATTCTTTTGGAGGTTATTATGAGTAATTACTTGATCAGTAAGGTTACGTTATCTGTCTTAGGATTGTTATCTGTTTCAGCATTTGCTGATTCAAACAAGTCTGAATATTATAGTGTTGAAGGATCGCATTCAGCAAGCTTTCCATTAAAAAATAAAAGTTTAGAAACTAATAGTTTTGATATTGAAAGTTTAACAGGTATCAAAACTATTCAATTAATGACAATCACAACAAGTGAATCTTTTAAAGAAAAAAATAGAGCCGCAATTCATGAAATGACCGCTAATGGTGGTGAAATAGACTACAGAAACGGAATAACTCCTTTCACAAACTCGGCAACTTCAGTTGATCTTGGTATGGGGAATGTTCCAGTATTGGACCAAGGAGCTCATGGAACATGTGTTACTTTTGCAGCGACGGCAGCTCTAGACGCAAAAATTAAACAAGGTGATTACATAGACCAACAATGTAGCCTCGCTTTAAATAAATTTTTAGGAAACAACTATTGGAATGGCGCTTATACTGCTGTTCAAATATTAGAACCACTCAAAAAATATGGCATCATTCCAAAAAATCAATGTTTTGGTAGTAAATATGCAAACACATCACAAAAAGTTAGTCCAACACAATATATGACTAAAAGTGATAAAAGTTACGCAGGACAAATTTCATATCATTATACAGAAAAAGCAAGTGCTGATGTAGTTAAAGCAACTCTAAAAGCTGGTTATAGAGTCGCTATAGGAACAGCTCTTGCAGACACATCTGATCCCATTTCAGTAAATGGATTTGATGTTAAAATTAAAGGAACATCAGGTAGCTATGATGGCGGTCTTTGGGCATGTAAACAACCTGGAAATTCCACTAATTATTGTGCTGACCAAAATGCAGGACATGAAGTGGTTATAATTGGTTATGATGATAAACAACAACTCTTTAAAATTAGAAACTCTTGGGGCACTTACGCTGGCGAAAAAGGAAATTATTATATGTCATATGCCTTTTTTAATGCAATGGTTATGGATCACACTGAATTAAAATAATAAAAATATAAATTGTGAATATTAATTAATTTAATATTCACAATTTTTTTTTGAGGAATTTTATGAGAATCATTTTGTTAAATAAAATATCTTTATCTATTTTTGGGATATTATCTATATCTGCTTTTGCTGAGGATAATAAATCTGAATATTATAGAATGGAAGGGACACATTCCGTAATTATACCATTAAAAAATAGAAATTTAGATGCAAATAGTTTTAACAATGAATCTTTAAGTGGAATTAAAAATATCCAATTAAACTCTATCACTGTGAGTGATTTATTTAAAGAAAAAAATAAAATAGCAATTCAAGAAATGAATAATATTAGTGAGTTTGACTATAAAAATGGAATCACACCATTTACAAATTCAGCAACTTCTATTGATCTTGGTATGGGAAGCGTTCCTGTATTAGATCAGGGAGCACATGGAACACCTGTTACCTTTTCTTCAGTTGCAGCTCTTGCAGCAAAACTAAAACAAGGCGATTTAATGGATCTCCAATGTAGTTTTGCATTAACAAATTTATTTGATGAAAGAAATTTTTGGAGTAATCTTGAACAACCAGGAAAAATAATAGATCTTTTTAAAAAGTATGGAATTGTTCATAAAAATGATTGTTTTGGACATAAATATCCAGACCCATCTCAAATAGTCACCTTAAAGCAATATTTGACAAGAAGTGATAAAAGTTACACAGGACAAATTACATATCATTATACAGAAAAAGCAAATGCTGATGTAGTTAAAGCAACTTTAAAAGCTGGTTATAGAGTCGCTATTGGAACAGCTCTTGCGGACACATCTGATCCCATTTCAGTAAATGGATTTGATGTTAAAATTAAAGGATCATCAGGTAGCTATGATGGCGGTCTTTGGGCATGTAAACAACCTGGAAATTCCACTAATTATTGTGCTGACCAAAATGCAGGTCATGCAGTGGTTATAATTGGTTATGATGACAAACAACAACTCTTTAAAATTAGAAACTCTTGGGGAAGTGATGCTGGAGAAAAAGGCAATTATTACATGACTTATTCTTTTTTTAATGCAATGGCAATGAATCAGACTGAATTTAGATAAAAAATGATTAAAATAAATAATTAATTTAATTATAATTTTCAAAGGAGCTTATCATGTTAAGTAACTTAAAAAGCACTCTCCTCATTTCTTCTTTTGCATTATTTTCTTTGTCTGCATTTGCAGACAAATCAGAACTTTTTTCTGTTAACGGAACAATTGATGCTAAGATACCTTTGAAAATTAAAAATAATAATATAAATTCTAATTATGATGTTGATGCTTTAAATGGATTTAAAACTATCAAATTAATGTCTATTCAACCAACGAATGCCATGATCCAAAAAAATAGAACTGCCATGGCTAAACTCATCCAAGAAGGCGGAGAAAGGGATTATTCAAATGGAATTACCTCATTTGATAACAGCTTTAATGCTGTAGATCTTGGAATGAATGGCGTGGACGTTTTAGATCAAGGTTCTCATGGTACATGTGTTACTTTTGCAACAACAGCGGCATTAGATGCAAAACTTCAATTAAATGATTATATTGATCAACAATGTATTTTAGCACTTAATAAATATTTAGGAAATGATTATTGGAATGGCGCAGACAATGCAACTCAAGTTGTAGATCCATTAAAAAAATATGGGATTATTAAAAAAGGGAATTGTTTTGGAGATTCTTATGCGGATCCTTCACAAAGCATTAGCCCTTCTAAATACACAACAAGAAGTACAAAAAAATTTACAAATAATTTAAACTACAAGTATTTTGGAAAAGCTGATTTAGATATTTTAAAAGCGGCTTTAGATAACGGAAATAGAGTTGTCATAGGTACAGCCTTAGCAGATATTAAGGGAAATAAAGTTTCCGTAAATGGTTTTGATGTAAAAGTGGATGATGGAGATTTTAATCAAGGAGGACTCTGGGCTTGTAAGCAACCAGGAGATAATACAAACTACTGCCCAGAAAAACCAGACGCAGGCCATGAAGTTATTGTTACTGGATATGATGATGGTCAAAAATTATTAAAAATTAGAAATTCTTGGAGCTCAGATGCGGGAGACAACGGAAACTTTTATATGACTTATGCTTTTTTTAATGCAATGGCTATGGACCAAACCGTTATTAAATAATTATTTAAAATTTTCAATTAATCTTTTTAATGCGAGCCGTGAGTGAATCATGGGCTCTGCATTTTCTTTATCCCAAATTGAACCTTCTTTAAAATTTAAATTACTTTCTGGTAAAGGAACAAATCCACTTTGCCAAAACCAATTTAAACGACTTCTTGGATTGCCAAGTAACTCAGCTGAAGGACGCCATTCAATGTGTTTTTCTACGAATTGATCTGGCGGATATCGGAGTTGAAGTATTTTATATCTTTTTTTCACTACAGATTGTGGTGACCATATTTCAATTCCAAGACTTGAAGCTGCTTTCGAAGGAGAAAGATTTTCTGCTGGTTGAGCAGAAGACCATTCGCTTCCTATTTCTTCACATGGTGTTTTCCCTTTGGGAATAAGCTCAAGTCTCAGCAATTTAATTTCACTTGCTGCTCTTCTTCTTGGAACAATCATATTTTCTTCAAATTTTTCATCGTAAAAATGATTCATTCGCTGACAACCTTGTTTTGAGAAATAACGTTACGAATATATTGAATGAGTTCTTCATTATTTTTATTTATTTTTACATTGTTATCTATATATTGATTTAAAGTATTTATTAGAATTTGTTTATCAGAATCACTTATGTTTGTCTTTTTATTATGAATAACTCTATTTGAAAGGTCATGCGGAAAAGTTTCTGGCATTTGAATTGTTGTTGCAATATCTGATAATAAATTAGAATCTAAAGAATTAGGCAATACTTTTTTAAAGAAACAAATTGCATAAATAATGCTTAATAATAAATGATGATCTTTTGAGTAACTCCAACAAAATGCTTTTAAAGCTGATGAAGGATCAAAAGAAAGTTTCCATTCATATGGTCTTTTGTTTATGATATCCATTGCATTTAACAAAAAATCATGACCCATTGCACTTTGAACAGCCTGAAGTAACAAATGTGAAGACATATCTTCTTCATTTAATTTAATTCGTGATTTAGCAAATTTTTCTAACAACGGAAGAACTTCATCACAATATCTATGCCTACTTACAGACGCTGGTAAAAATATTTTTTGAATACCTGAGAGCAGGACGCCTGATGTGGCATCTAATTCAGAATAAATATCTTCTGAAAGATTTTTATAACTCATAAATTGAGTAAGCCATTCTTGAAAATCACAAAAAGATTGAAGACACCATTGTGCTAATGTATCTCTTCTTAAATTCATTTTTAAGACTACTTCTTCAAAGGCTTCTTCATTTTTTTTATTTTGCTCTTGTTGAAGCTCAACATAAATTCGACCATATTCAACTGCTAAAATGGAGTTTAAATGCTCCCAATCATCTATTAATAAACAAATTTCACGTTGAATTGTTCTTATTCTTGCAATTAAAGATCTTTCATCTGAAAACTCATTTAAAAGGCTAAGTTCACAAACTTTTGAAACGGGCATACATTTTGGCTCATGCGCACTTTCGACAACTCCAAAACGAATTCCATCTTCACTTAATGATACGGCAAAATCTTGTTTATTTTTAGTTAAAAAAACAGAACCAATTCCATCAATATTATAAAAATGAATTAAAGTTCTAAACTGGTAATTACGATCATTTAACCCAAACCAATAATAGAGGGTTAAATTAACTATTTTTTCTGTTTCAGAAAGAATTTCTTTAATATTTTCTACAGATTCTTCTGCCAACCCAATTTTTGAAAAAATATTTATAAAAAATTGAATTATATTTTCAGCTGTTTGTTCAGCGCTTTTTTTTATTTCATAATTATGTTTAAATTCAGAATCAAAAATACCTCTATACTTTGCTAAAAAGTTTTTAAATTCATGAATTTTTGTTGGAGTAAGTAAGTATTCCTCAAATATAGAAAAATCATTTTCTATTTCAATTGCAATTTTTTTTATTAATGAATTTTTTATCAACTTATTTACCCTCTAGCATAGAAAGTAACTCAATTTCAACACTTTCAATATCATCATCGTTGTCTTGTCCCTGTTGTGACTTTAATAATAAGTCCGAATATTGAGACAATAATTGTGAAACCTTAAGAAATTCTAAAGAAGCTGAATCCATTTGTGATAATCTTCTTTTTGCCCTTAATATTAAAGCATTCACAATACCAGCATTCAAATTAAAATCGGAACTATATTCATTCTCAATTTTATTTGTTTTACCACCAAAAGGAAAAGATAATATATTTTTTTCTTCATTATAAATTGATTTTATCTCTTTTGGATTCACATTTGCATATATCTCATCAACGTTATCTGATTTCACATCATCTATAAATGGATTCATATCTTCTTGAACAAGAGATGTCCAGCCTGTTACCTCACCAGTTCTGCTATCGAATTGTGCTTTTGCTTCATTTTTAGTACCTAATTGTCTAGCAAAAACTTGTACCATTCCATTTACATCATAGGTTAATTGAATTTCACATCTAGTTCCTTTAGGACAAGGTTGTTCTAATTCAAAAAGAAAAGAACCAATCAATCTATTTTCACCTACGGTATCACCGTCACCCTGAACCACAACAACATGAACAGCATGTTGATTATTGTAAATAGTATTAAAAAACTCGGATCTTCTTGCAGGAAGAGCACTATTTCTATGTAAAATAGGAGCAACAAATAACATTTTTTGAAGCTCTTTATTAAATTCTTCAATACGAGAACCTAATTTTCGATGAAGTTCTTGTTCTGAAATAGGGTATGGAATACCAAATTTTTTAGCAACAATTTTAAAATTTTCATTAATTGACTCTGTATTTTCAACAACGCCAATTCCTAAAGTATGGCTACAGACATCAACTAAAATAGTATCTGGTTGAATTCCTAAAATGATTGCAGCTTGTAAAGATGCACCCCAACTCACAGCTAAATCTGGTTCAAGACGAGCATCAACCATGCAAGGAAAATAATCGGAAAGCATTTTTCTAACTAAACTTAAACGTGTACTTCCTCCAACAAGAAGAATACGAGAAATATTTTTAGGACTGCGTTTTGCAGCATGCATTGCACTTTCAGTTAAATAAAGTGTTCTTTGCAAAGTGGGCGATATTAAATTTTCGAATTGTTCTCGGTTTATTTCTACCTGAATGCTAGAACCTTTTCCATCAAGATCTTGTTGTGAAACCTCAACTAACCCTTCTGTTTGAAGAGTTTTTTTTGCGTTTTCAGCAAGTACTAATAAATTACGATAAAGTTCTGAATCTTTTAATGCACGACGTGCTACTAATTGAGGGTGGACTTTAGTTAAAAGAAATTGAGCGACAGCATCATCAATATCATCACCACCTAAATGAACATCACCTTCACTACTTAGAACATTAAAAACAAAACCGTCTCTATCAACAATACTTACATCAAAAGTACCACCACCAAAATCAAAAACAGCGAGTGTTTCTTTATCATTTTTTTTATCTTCGGGCATCATACTATAGGCAAGCGCAGCTGCTGTAGGCTCATTCACAATTCTTAATACATGGATTCCTACTTTTTCAGCTGCTGCAATTGTAGCTAATCGTGCTGCATCATCAAAATGCGCAGGCACAGTAATAACAGCCCAAATGCCACCAAATTTATTTTTTTCTTCTTGTAAAACAGGGTGTAAAACTAAATAATTTAACACTAAAGAAGCAATTTCTTCGGGAGTATACGACTTTTCATTTGATTTAAAATAAGAAGCGCTTTTACCCATATTTTTTTTTGTACTTTTTATAACCTCTGAAGGTGCTGTATCTAACTTTCGTTTTGCTTGTTCCCCAATTATATCAATATTATTTTCAGAATCAAAATATACCATTGAAGGAACTAATAAAGTATCTTCATATTTTAAGGTAACAGGATGGGTTGCGCCATATGAAAACACGGAAACCACTGAGTTTGTTGTTCCAAGATCTATCCCTATTGCAGATACTTCTTGAGGAAGCATCTTAATTTCACTAGAACTAAACAATACATTTGCTGATTTATCTTTACTCTTTTTCTTAAACTGAAGAACATTCATATACTAGACTCCAAAGTAAGCGACCATTTAGGCCGCAGGAATGTCTATTTGATAGACTTTGATTACTATGGCATATTGCAGAATGCAAACCGGTCAAACCGGAATGGATACTTTTCAAATTTATAAGATTGGTTTTTTATATATGCTCAAAACTCGTTTATTAACTGCAACCATTTTTTCCGCTCTTATTGTATATGTTTTAAGCTTTTCACCAGAACATCTTTTTCCCCATCTATTCGTTATCATAATAACAGTAGCTATTTTTCTTTCCGGAACCGAGTTTGCAGCTCTTCGTTGGAACATCATGGATGGCTCCGTTGCCATCGAACAACCTAGACCAAAGTTAAAAGCAAAACATTTTGCAATTGGATTTTCATATGCATTTTTAATTGTTTCCTATTATTTTTCAACATATATTTTTGAAAATCAGCCTCAAAAAATACTTATTATTCCTATTAGCTGGACATTTCTTTGTTTTTTTATTTCAGCAATACTTATATACAGAAGAGCTCATGACATGCATACGGCATCAAATAAGCTTTTAAATGTCATTGCTGGTTTTATCTATCTTGCCCTGCCTGCTGCTTGTTTGCTTAAATTAAGCATGATTCAATTTGATGGATCTTACCGAAGCGCACAGCTCTATTTTTGCTTAGCAACCATTCTCATGGGAGATACGGGAGCTTATTTTATTGGTTCTCGTTTTGGAAAACACAAACTGATTCCTAAAGTTTCTCCTAAAAAAAGCATTGAAGGCGCCATCGGGGGGTTACTTTTCAGTGGTTTAACAGCCCTTGTTTTATCTCATTTTTTTAACCTGCCCTTCCCTGCATGGTATGCCATTCTTATTGGAATATGTATGGGAATTGCAGGACAGTTAGGCGATCTAATGGAAAGTGCTTTTAAGCGTGCAGGAGGATATAAGGATAGTGGCAATTTACTACCAGGGCATGGCGGTTTTCTTGATCGTATTGATTCCCTTATACTTGGTATCCCAGTAGCCTTTCTGTTTTTTTCTTTATATAAATAATTTGACTCTTTCATGCGTACCTCTTTCTTATTTATTTGTTTCTTCCGAAGAGCATTTAGTAAAAAATTTAATAAACGAACGAATTTAATATTTTAAATACGTTTTATTGGAATTTAATTATGACCGATACAATAGAAAATCGCAGAGATACGCGAAGAAGCGTTTTTATTGGCGAAGGTATAAAAATTTATATAAAAGACGAAGATGAAGCTCGATCAATTCATGGTGAAATAACAGATATCTCACCTTGGGGAAGTAACATTTATATTATTGATCAAAAATTATCTACTTATCCCAAAAAAGGCGACACCGTAAAAATATATTATGAAACAAGAAATAAAAAAAATTCTTTTTGTCGTGGTAGGGTTGTTTATATTCTTGAAAATACAATAGAAGAAATTAAATATTTAAGATATGGCATAGAATTTATTAATGACAATAATTTAAAAAGTGACATTAAAAATTACGAAATTCCAGATATTTTTTCGCCTCATTGTTGGTGTGAAGATCCTTTCTTTTTTCATGAAAAATTAATTTTTAAAATTAAAAGCATTCATTCTACTGGAATGATTTTAATGACATCGGCAAGAAATAAAACGCTCATTCCTAATTTAGAACTTCAATTAAAAGTAAGCATTCCTGCTGGAGATGAGTTTTTTGTTAATGTAAAAATAGAACAAACAATAAACTCAAATAAACCTTCTGAAAAAGATAAATATTATGTGCATGTAAAATTTGAAAATACAAATTCAAAATTTTTACAGGTTATGGTTGAGTATATTTTGTTTTGCGGAGTGGAAGTAACACCAAAAGAGCTAAGAGAAAATAATTTGCCTGTAGATATTATTGAAAATAGTTTATCATATTATTATGCGCTTGATAAATTTGATATGGAAAAAGTAATCCAACTTAGAAAAATTGGTTTATTTGAAACGATAAAAACAGATACTGAGAATAATGATGAAAGTTACAAAGATATATATGATAACTATTCAAGACAAGTATTATGTAAAGTAGGAAAAAAACCTGTTGCTTGTATTCGAATTATTTATAATCTAAGAGATAAAAATAAAACAGAAATGAATCAATTTGTAAATGAAGTTCCAGAATGGCTTTGGTCCAAAAAATTTGTTGAAATTTCTAAATTCGCATGGGATAAAGAATACAGAGAGAGTGACGTATTTATAAATATGATAAGACAAATTGTTCGCATTGTAATTGAGTCTGGCCATACTCATATCATTGCAAACGCTCCAGAGCCTTTAAAACCTTTATATACTAAAGTAGGCTTTATTGCTTTAAATTATCAATGGAAAGAAGAGTTTGAAGAATCAAAAGCAAAAGAGTCTTTATTAATTCTTGATGCAAAAGGAATTTTAACGGGTGAAGTTCTTATAGAGAAATTTATTTGGAATAAAATTTATTCCAGAGTATCTCATTATCTTGGCTTAGCAAATACAGAAACATAATTATTGAATATTCTGTTTAGGAATTTTTATCTCATTTTTTAATATTTCTATTAAGTTTTGAAAATTATCAAAATAATTCGCCGATTTTTTTTCTATACATTCAAAATAAAGCTCATCAATTTTTTTAGAATCAAGAGAAATATCTAATGTTGATAAAGCGTATTTAATAATATTTCTACCGGAATATCTAGAAATAAACATAGAACGCTCCCTAGAAAAATGCTCTGGCTTTACATATTCATAAGTATTTGGATCAAGTATCATGCCTTGTTGATGAATACCAGCCGCTGTACTAAATGTATACTTACCAAATATAGGTTTGTTTCTTGGCTCTTCTAATTGAATAAATTTTCTTAATAAATTATAAATACCATACAATTTTTCAATTTGAATATTTGTAAACATTTCATAATCATTTTTTTTATAATATAAAATAGCAGCTAATTCTTCTAAAGAAGTATTTCCTGCACGTTCACCTATCCCCCCTAAAGTAACTTGAACCTCATCAGCCCCAGATTCTATTCCAGCTAAAGCATTTGGAAGAGCAAGTCCTAAATCATTATGGCAATGAGTAGAAAGTTTTATATTAGGTAACAACCAACTTCGAATCATTTTTATTAATTTTGAAAAACTTGTTGGTGTAGCAAATCCTGTAGTATCTGCAACTATAATTTGATTTGCTCCAGATTTTATTCCCTCATCTATCATTAATTTCATATAAGATAAATCAGCCCGACTAGCATCTTCTATTCCTAAAGCTATATTTTTTATTCCATTTTGATTGGCAAATGAAACAGAATTTTTAACTTCAATTAGTCCTTGCTCTCGTGTAATTTTTCTTTTATTTTTTAAATGAAGATCACTTCCTGTAGCAACTATTTGGACTGTATGTCTTTCACTTACACCTCCAGATTCTATTGCTAATTTAATATCATTTATATTTGCCCTTGAAAAAGTTGCATAATTTGTTTTATTTAATTTAGAAGATATAAACTTGCTGGCTTCATAGTCTGTTTTTGAAGAAGCAGGAAAACCCAATTCAATACAATCTACACCAGCATTTTCAAGCATAAGCGCTAATTCAACTTTTTGAAAAAGAGTCATTGAATTTCCTGGCGCTTGTTCTCCATCACGAAGAGTTGTATCAAGTATTGTTATTCTCTTCATTTTATCCTCTTTCTATTTTTAATTTTTAATATTTTTTTAAATAAAACTTAATATAATATCTGTAAATTTGGATGAGGATACATAGTTGTTGTCTGAAAAACAAATATCTTGCGTTCTAAAGCCATTTTTTAAGGTTTGATGAATTGCTTTTTCTATTAATATTGCTTCTTCATATAATTCAAATGAATGCTTTAATAATAAAACAAAAGATAAAATTTGCGCTATAGGATTTGCTATATTTTTTCCTGCAATATTAGGAGCAGATCCTCCAGAGGGTTCATATAAAGCAAATCCCTGTTCATTAAAGCTTGCAGACGGTATTAGACCTAGACTTCCTGTTAATCCTGCAGCAGCATCAGAAAGAATATCTCCAAATAAGTTTGCTGTAACAATTACATCAAATTGTGAAGGATTTATCATAAATTGATATGCACAATTATCAACGAGCATATGCTCCAAAAAAACATCCGGATATTGATTTGAAACTTCATTCATTATTGTGCGCCAAAGCTTAGAAGTATCTAGAGCATTTGCTTTATCAACAGATGTTACTTTAGATTTTCTTTTTTGTGCTACTTTAAAACTATGATGAGCCAATATTTTAATTTGTTTTTCATTATATAATGAAAGATCAGTTGCTGTTCTTAAATTATTTTCAATATATGTTTTATGTTCACCTGTATAAACATCTCCTAAAAGCTCTCTTAATATAATAAAATCTATTCCATTAGCACCTACTATGCTTTCTTTTAAAGGACTTATCGCATTTAATTCACGAAAAACTTTAATCGGTCTCATATTGGTACTAAATTGAAATTTTTTTCGTAGAACTAATATTGAGTTTTTTTCGCAGTCTTGCCATTTTTTTAAATGCGATTCTGTTAATGGTCCACCAACAGAACCAAATAAAATAGCATCAGAATATTCACATATCTGGTGGGTCATTTCTGGTAAATGTTTTTCAAATTTATCATAAGCTACACCACCAACATCTCCATACTGCAAATGAAATTGATGACCAAATTTTTCTTCAATTTTTTTAATTATTCGAATTGTTTGATCCATAACTTCAGGTCCAATTCCATCACCTGACAAAATTGCAATTGATCTTTTCATCATTGTCCCTTTTTTACTATTGATTTAATATAGGCAATATTTTATTACTTAATTGATAATTTTTGAAACTTAAAACTTTTTCTTTATAAGATAGCAAGAAATCAATCTCATTAAAATCATTTATAAAAAATGATTTTTGAAAATCACTTATTTTTATTTGAATTATTTCATTTAAAGAAGTTCTAATAGTATTATTTATTAAATCAATTTTTAAGGTGAGTGAATGATTTTTAGAATCTTCAATCAATTTATAAATAATATTCAATTCTAAAGTAATTAGTAATATTTTATTTTTTAAACAATTTCCTGAAAATATATCTGCGAAAGAATTTGCAATTACAACATTAATTCCATACTCTTTTAATGCCCAAACAGCAGCTTCACGAGAAGAACCACATCCAAAATTTTTTTGACTAATTAAAATATTTGAATTTTCATATTTAATCTGATTAAAAACAAAATCTTTTGATTGGTCTCTTAATCTTCTAAACAGATTCAAACCATATCCAGTTTTTGAGATGGAAGCGCAATACTGAGCAGGTATAATGAGATCGGTATCAACATCATTCATTTCTAATGGTATACATTTACCAGATATAAATTCTATTTTATTCATACCAATTTTCCTAATTTAAAAAATATTTTATGGGAGAAGAAATTTTGCCTTCAATGGCGCTTGCCGTTACTGTTGCGGGAGAAGCTAAGTGTGTAAAACTACCAGTGCCCTGTCGTCCCATAAAATTTCGATTTGAAGAGCTGATACATCTTTTTCCATTTGGTACTTTATCATCATTCATACCAAGACATAATGAACACCCAGGCATTCTAAAGTCGGCTCCTGCTTCTTTAAAAATTTTATCTAATCCTTCTATTTGAGCTTGTTTTAAAATGGATTCAGATCCTGGAACAATATAAAAAGTAACAGAAGGATGAATTTTTTTATTTTTTAAAATTTGAGCTGATATTCTTAAATCTTCAATTCTACCATTTGTACATGAGCCAATAAATGCCCAATCTATCTTTGTATCCTCAATAGGAAAACCACGATTCAGTTTCATGTAATCAATCGCTTGATTATACATAATAAGATCGTTTAAATTCATATCCTTTTCTAAAGGTATATTTTTATCAATTTCAATTGCTTGAGAAGGGTTTGTCCCCCAAGTTACCATTGGTTTCATATTTGAAATATCAATTATGATTTCTTTATCGTATGAACAACCTTGATCACTCTTAAATGAACTCCAATAAGAAATCATTTGTTCCCAATCTTTGTTTAGTGGTGCATAGGGACGCCCTTTTATATATGAATATGTCGTATTATCAGGTGCAATTAAGCCTGCTTTTGCACCACATTCAATACTCATATTACAAATTGTCATTCGTTCTTCCATTGTCATTTTTTGAATTATGTCTCCACCATATTCAATAATGTGGCCTGTTGCACCACCAATTCCAATGGTAGCAATTAATTTCATGATAAGATCTTTTGCAAAAACACCCTTTGAAACTTCTCCTTGAAACTCTACTTTCATGACAAGCGGTTTTTTAAGTAACAAACATCCTGTTCCTAAAGCATGAGTAACTTCAGTTGTACCAACTCCAAAGGCTAGGGCTCCAAAAGCACCATGAGTAGCTGTATGTGAATCACCACATATTATTGTTAAACCTGGTTGTGTGATACCTAATTCTGGTCCAATGACATGTACAATTCCTTGATGACCACTTTCAAAATCATATAAGGAAATTCTGTTTATCTTGGTATTATTTCTTAATATTTCAACTTGCGTTTTAGCTTCATTATTATCAATTTGTTTTCTGTTTTTACTTGTCGAAATAATATGATCAACAGTAGCAACACATTGATTTGGGCTTAATATTGGAATTTTTCTTTCTTCTAGTTCTTTAAAAGCTTGAGCTGATGTCACTTCATGTAAAAGAATAAAGTCAATAACAAGAACAGAAAAATCATCTTCAAGATTATCAATACTATGATTTTCCCAAATTTTTTCCACTATATTTTTTTTCATGATTAATTCCATTTTTTAAAATTCAAAACAGGATAACAAATTTTTTATATAATATAAAAATTAAAAATTCAATAATATTATTTATAATTTTTTTTTAAATTAAATAGAATACCAAAAATTATTTTTCTTTCTTTTGTTCATAATTCATTAATTCACTCATTAAATTATCTAACTCATTTATTAATTCTTCATATAAATTTATTGCTAAATCAACTTTATTCTCACGACCCATTTTTTCAATTTTTTCAACAATAAATAAAGATTTTTCTGCGTTTATATATGATAAAGCACTTTTGAAATTATGAGCCGAATATTCTATATCAAAAGCATTTTTATTTTTAATTGCCTGATCTATTTTATTTTTATAGCTAGGCAAAAGTTTTACAAAATTCCCAATAGTAATGTAAGCTAAATCTTCTATACCATGAAAATTATTTAAAAAACTATTTAAATTAAATGATAATTTAGAATTCTCATTTTTAAAATTTAAATTATATTCCTTTTCAATATTCAAAAAACATTTTTCAATTTCCTGAAAAAGAGATTCAATTAAGATGGGCTTACTTAAAAAACCATCCATACCTATTGAAAAACAGTGATCTTTATCTTCTTTCATTGAACTTGCTGTTAAAGCAATAATACGTGGTCTTTTCTTATTTAACTTTTCATATTTTTTAATAATTAGTTTTGTTGCTTCAAATCCATCAAGCTCTGGCATATGACTATCCATAAAAATAAGGTCATAATTATTTGTATCTATTTTTTCTAAAGCAATGATACCATTGGTAGCTAAATCGGGTTTATATCCAAATTTTTCAAGAATTCCATTAATTACTTGATAATTAATTTTATTATCTTCAACGACTAAAATATTTAATGGATATTTTTTTTCCATAAATGAATCAAAAATGAATGAGGGCTTATTTAATTTCAATTTTTGATTTTCATCTAAATTTTGAGCTGTAAAAGTAAAGAAAAATACAGAACCTTTCTCTTTTATACTCTCTAACCAAATGGTACCACCCATTAATTCACAAAGCCCTTTGCAAATGGCAAGCCCTAGTCCTGTTCCCCCATAAACTCTTGTTGTTGAAGCATCTACTTGTGAAAAATTTTGGAATAATTTACTTTGATTTTCTTTTGAAATTCCTAAACCTGTATCTTCAACTGAAATTTCAATTACTAAATTATTATCAATATCATTAATTAATTTTGAGAAGATTCTAACATATCCTCTTTCTGTAAACTTAATTGCATTTGTAACTAAATTCATTAATATTTGTCTAAATTGATTAGGAGAACCTAAAATCCATTCTGGAATTAAAGGATCACATTTATAGGATAGAATAAGACCTTTTACAGAGGCTTGATTATTTAATAATTCAACAATTTCAAAACAACTTTTATTTAAATTAAATGGTATTTTTTCTAAATTTAACTTTCCAGCTTCAAGTTTTGAAAAATCTAAGACATCGTTAACTAAATTTAATAAAACACTTCCGCAATTTTGGATTATTTTTAATTTTTCAATTTGGTTAGGCAAAGAATTATTATCTAATAATAAATCACACATACCAATTATTCCATTCATTGGTGTTCTAATTTCATGGCTTATATTTGCTAAAAATTCAGATTTAGCTTTTGCAGCAGCCTGAGCATCTTCTTTATTTTTATATAATTCTGTTATATCGTCTAAAACGGTTAATAAATACCTATAACCTTCATTTGAATTTGTTTTAATTGGAATTTTTCTTGTTTGTACTAATATTTTCCCTTTATGAGGAACTAAAGTTTCTGCAGCTTCAATTTTTAGAACAGTTTCGTTTTTAATAACTTCTAAATCCCAATTATGATATTTATCTGCAATTTCTTTAGGATAGTGATCGTATACATTTTTTCCAATTGCATCTTCAGCAGAACGCATTAAAATTTGTTCCGCCCCTTTACTCCATATTAAATTTCTAAAATCATTTTTTACATCTTTTACTATAATTGCAGATGGAATATTTTGTAAAATGATATCCAAAAAAATTCTTTTTTCTAATATCTCTAATTGAATTTTTTTAACATTATCAGACAAAATTTTATTTTCTGTTATATCTGTAAATTCAGTTATTACAAAAAGTATTTTTGTACTTTTTTGATGAAAAATAACGGTTGTATTTATACGTAACCAAATTATTTCTTTTTTCTTATTTCTTAGACCAATCACAATATTTCTTAAATTTTCTCCTTCTTCCAAAGAAATATTAGATGGAAATTTATATTTATTAATTTTTTTTCCATCTTCATTCAGGATGTCAATTTGATCTAAGAAAAAATTAAGATTTAACGATTCATTAGATTTTAATTTTAAAATATCTAAAGCTGTTTTATTGAATTTATTAATTTCTCCATTTTCGTCTTGAACTAAAAAAGCATTATTCATATTATCAAATATGGTATTTAAATGATTTTTTAATTTATAATAGTTATTATTTTCAATTCGTAGATCTAAAATTTTTATAACTTGTTTTGAAAGTTTTTCAAGATGCTTTTTTTGCTCTTTTGTTAATTTTTTTGGTTTTTGATCAATTACACACAATGTTCCTATTATATTTCCATTTGAAGAAATTAATGGTGCCCCTGCATAAAATCGAATAAAAGGCTCTCCAACCACTAACGGATTATCAAAAAAACGTTTATCTTTTTTAGCATCTTGTATTTCTAAGATTTTAGTTTGATGAATGGCATGACCACAAAAGGAGATTTTTCTCGATGTTTCTTCAATTTTTAAACCATGTTTTGACTTAAACCATTGCCTATTTTTATCAACTAAACTAATTAGAGATATAGATGTTTTACAAATAGAAGAAGCTAATAGAGTAATGTCATCAAATATTTCTTCATTTTCTGTATCTAGAATATAATAATTTTCTAACGTATTTATTCTATCTTTTTCATTTATACAATTACAAGCGAATTCCATTTAATATTCCTAAGTAATTTTTATTTTTATCGGAATATTTTTATTTTATTTAAGTCATATGCTGATATACTGCGGGAATAACAGATTTTAATTTATGTTTATCACCAATCATAGCCTCCGAATGCCCGATAAACAAATAACCTTTTTTAGAAAGGCATCCAGAAAGTTTTAAAATTGTTTCTTCTACCACATTTTGAGTAAAATATATCATTACATTTCGACAAAAAATAACATCAAATTTATAGGGAAAAGAGTATGTTTCATTTCTTAAATTAAATTTACTAAATTCAATCATACTTCTGAATTTTTCTTTTACTTGATAATTTTGCGTTTTTAAATCTTTGTCAAAATATTTTAATAAAAGATCGGGAGTGATATTTTCAGAAATTTCTGGTCTATATATTCCTAATTTTGCTTTTTCAAGCACCTGAGTATTTAGATCTGTTGCATGCATTTTTATGCTAAGTTTTGGATAATTGCCTAAATATTCTAAGATAGTCATGAGTATTGTATAAGGCTCTTCTCCCGTACTTGCCGCTGCACACCAAACTCGTATTTCATTTCTTTTTTCTTTTTCAAGATCTTTTTCAATTATTGATAAAGTCTTCTTTAAAAAAGTGAAATGTTCATTTTCTCTAAAAAAATGAGTAGTATTTGTTGTTAATACCTCTAAAAACTCATTCATAATATCTGCTACACCAGATTCAATTAATTTAATAAAATCTTTATAAGAACTACAATCATGTTTTCTTAATACACGATGCATTCTATTTGACATTAATGAAAAATTTTTATCACTTGAATCCATATAAATACCAGTGCGTTCTAAAAGGATTTTTGCTAAACTATTAAATCCTTCAATGTCTGATATAAGCTCCTCATGTGTAATTGAATTTTTTTGAGGAGTTTCACTCACTTTTTTACCCTCATCAAGTTGAACGAATTCAGAAATACCATAGCTTATATCGGTTCTTTTAAATTATTTTTAGTAAGACTGTCGGATTTTCAACACAAGAATTTTGTATTGATAGATATTAAAACGATAATGTTCGTAGCAGGTCGAAAAGTAACAATTTATTGGAGCAAAACTATGACTTACTTGAAGGATCATCTGGTACTTGTTGTCGATGATGAGCCTGATTTAAGAGAAATGCTGGTTTCCGAGCTTCAATCTATTGATACAAAAACACGTGAAGCTAAAAATGGAAAAGAAGGCATTCATATTGTTAAATCAGAAAAAATTGATTTAATCATAAGTGATGTCCGTATGCCTGGTGGAAATGGAATAGAGCTTCTTGATGAAACAAAAAAATTAAACTTAAGAAAACCAATTTTTCTATTTATTACAGCTTTTTCAGATGTAACACGTGAAGAAATTCATGCTCATGGAGCAGAAGGTCTTATTTCTAAACCATTTGACCTTCCTGATTTAATAAAAAATTTAGAGTGGTTATGTTCCCCTTCACACGAACGTTACGCTATAAAACCAAGTTCACAAATAGAAATCGAAATTAAAATCAATCAAGACCCTAATGAAAAAACTCCATTTTTAATGGGACGTGGCGGAGCATTAATACCAACTGGGAAAAATCTTCTTGAAGCAGGCATTTTTATTCAATTAGACATTACATTTTTAAATGGCAAAAAAATAATAGGTATTGCTGAAGTTTTATGGAATGGAAATAGTAACACAAATGGAGAATATTGTGCTGGCGTTGAGTTTAAATATTTTAATGATGAAACAAGAGGATTTGCAATTGAGACATTAGAAAAATGCAATTCAATTGCATATGTTCCAGAAAGATCTGAAAAATTTGATAGCTAAAAGTTATTTTTTTCCAGCTAAAGAATGAACATATTCAGCTAAATCAAGTCTATCTTTTTCATTTGGAACTTGAGTTTTGAAACTTGCCATTCCTGTTCCTGCAACCCCTTCTTCAATCACTTTAGCAATGTACTTCACAGCAGGAAGATTATTCTTATTGTGCTTAAATTGGCCTGTGGTTAAATTCGTTGCTTTCATAGCTTGACCAGTAGGATTATCTGCTTTTCCTGTAGGACCATGACAAAGGGTACAAGTTGCTTGTTCATAAAGCTTTTTACCATTAGCTAGTTGTTCTGCAGAGGGTCCTTTTGGCGGAGCTGCATTTGCTACCTCTGACTCCATGACAACAGGAGCAGCTGCATTTTCAGCAATCGTTTCATTTGATCCTTTATTAAATTTCAAAAGATCGTATCTATATAGAACGATAAAAACAACAAAAAGAGTAATCAACGTAGAAACAATTAGTATACGGGCTGGAGCCTTCACATTATCCCCCTTAAAGGTTCTGAAAAAAAATAAACGACACTATTAATTTAAAGCTGTTTTTAAAGTAGATTCAAGTTGCTGAGGATTTACCTCTAACAATCTCCCATTTAAATAAAATGTTGGTGTTCCTTTAAATCCTGTTGATGAATTAAATTGTCCTTGTACTTTTAAAATATATTCGTTTGATTCATTTGATGTTAAACAACTTGAAAAAGCATTGATATCTAATTTTGTTTCTTTAGCAACTTCAATTGCAACATCACTAAACGCTTTTGTAGGATCTACACCAGTAGGAACATTTGCTTTTGCATATGGAACTTGAAATGCTTTTGAATGATAATCCCAAAATAAGCTTTCTCCTTGTTTCGTTGCACAATAGGCACCACGAACCAATGACCCACTTAATCCTTGAGGAGATAATGGGTACGCAATATTGATAAATTTAACTTTTGAAGAAAACTCTTTTACAATTTTTTCCATTACTGGTTCAGACTCTCTACAATGTGCACATAGATAATCAGCTACTTCTACAAGAACAATATTAGAATCTTTGTTACCTCTTACAGGATAACCAGTTAAATCTAAGTTAACAGAAGGTGACAAAGGGGGTGTCAAAAGTATTTTTATTCTTCCTCCTGCTTCTAATTCTTGCAACTTACGCATAATCGTTTCACCAGCTTTTTGTTGAGACATTTGCATTTGAAGCTGGGTTTTAATTTTTTCAAAAGGTTGATTTCCAAAAAAACCAGGTCCCATTTGATTTACAACTTTGTCATAATATTTTTTAGCTTCTTCATCTGAGACATTAGCTATAGGCAACAATTCTTCGATTTTTGGAAGTTCCGTTGCTGTTACCTTTTTTCCAGCATCATTGGCAAGAGCAATACGAACTGCAGTTTGTCCTGCAAAGTTTTTTTCCGCATTGTAAATGTTACTTTGCAATGTAAAATAATCCATTGCGGAATCGCCAGGCAATACACCTGAATCCCAGGTTTTACCATCAACTACAATAAATTGTTTTCCTAAAGTAGAAGTCAAATCGACTGCTTTTTTGCTATTTTTTGAAATCATAATACCTGTTGCCGCTAAGGCACCAAGAACTAGCCCTCCTACAAAAAAACCGATTACTTTTGCATTATTTGATTTCATTGATTTATTTTCTTGCATTTGATTTGTACTCCAAAATATTTGACATAAGTATACATAGTTTAAAAAATGAAGCTACTTTCTAAATCATTTTAATAAAAATCAATTTCTTCAGAGTCGTCCAGCTCCGAGTGTAGAGTTAAAAGCCTTTGCGGTGCTATTTCTTGAATAATTTTTGCTGCAAATAAAGGAATAATATAAAATTCATCCACTTCATCTTGCATTCTGCCAATTCCCATTTTGCCTCGAGCAAGCATTTCTCTTTGCCATGCTGTTACCATAACTTTCCTTACTTTATTATTTTCTTCAAAAAAATAACTTTCCGTTGCATTAGGAGCGTTTAAACAATTACTATTCAAAATCTGCCTTGCTCGATAATAAGTTTCTCTTTGTTGAATTAGCAAGTCTCTTTGTTTGTTTAGCTCTTTATCTATTTCTTTTCTTTTATTTTTTTCTTCTTCAATTTTATCTAATTCTAGTTGCTTTTCAGCTTGCAATGCATCTGCAAGTTCTTTGTTTTTTTTGGAATCGTGGCCTTGTTTCCGATTTGAGGCTTCGACTTTTTGGGCCTGTTTTTTTGAAACGAGCCCCGCTTTTAACAGCTGATCTCTTAAGCTCATAACCCCCTCCCTTCTGAATTATCATCCTTCTCCTGACAAAACATAATTGTCAATTTTAATCAGCATCTTAGTTTTTAGTTAAATAATCTAAAAAAGAGGCATATTTAAAGAAAATCCAAAATAAGTTATCCACATTGAAAGTGGATAACTCGCCGCATGACAAAAGACTTATAGCGTCAAAATGAGAACTTCAATGGTATGCCGTTTTTTATGGCAAAATATCAGAGATGTAGGTGTCTTTAAAATTTATATATTTATTAAAAATAATTGGGGATAAATAAATGACTTATATATATGATAATTCTATAATGTTCATAAGTCTAATTGCCTTTTTTATTTACTGGATACAAATAATTTATAAACATAAAGATTTAATTAAAAAAATAGAAATTACAGATTCAAAAGTTGCAAATTTGATGAAAGAAGAAATGAGATTAAACAGAGAAGAGTTTATGTTAAATTTGAAAAATACAAGACAAGAAATATCAGAAAATTTTGCTTTACACTTAAATAATTTAACATTAAATAATTTAAATGGCATAAAAGACGTTCGAAACACTTTAGAATACCAATTAGAAAATTTAAGAAAAGAAAATGAAATTAAATTAGAACAAATGCGTATGACTGTTGATGAAAAACTAAATTCAACTCTTGAAAAACGTTTAAATCAATCTTTCAAACTAGTAGGTGATAGACTTGACCAAGTCAACTTAGGCATAGGTGAAATGCAAAGAATGGCAACAGAAGTCAATAACCTTCAAAAGGTTTTAGGGAATATCAAGACAAGAGGAATTTTTGGGGAAGAACAACTTGATAGAATTTTAAGCGATTTTTTAACTCCAGAGCAATTTGAACGAAACGTAAAAACCAAAAAAGGCAGCAATGCCATAGTTGAATTTGCTGTAAAACTTCCAGGAAATGATGAAGATAAAACGCCACTGTGGCTTCCTATAGATTCTAAATTTCCAATAGAAGATTATCAAAGAATTATTGAGTCTACGGAATTAGGGAATACGGAGGATACAAAAAATTCAATAAAGCAGCTTGAATTAAAAATAAAACTCTTTGCAAAAGAGATAAAAGGGAAATATATCGATCCTCCATACACCACGGACTTTGGCATTTTATTTTTGCCAACAGAAGGATTGTATTCTGAGGTCTTAAGGATTAATGGTTTGCAGGAGAACCTGCGTAGAGAACACAATGTGGTTATCACAGGGCCTTCAACCCTAGTAGCACTTTTGAATAGCTTACAAATGGGATTTCGAACTCTTGCTGTTGAAAAGCGCTCAAATGAAATACGAAAGTTGCTAGGTACGATTAAAAAAGATTTTAGTCGATTTGGCGAGCTTCTCGAGAAAACACAAGAAAAACTTGATGAAGCAAGTAAACAAATTGGAGAAGCGTCACACAGATCAAAAATAATCTCGAATAAGTTAACAAGAGTTGAAACATTACCTCAAGGCGAATCACTTGAGTATATAAGCTACAATGGAGAATAAAATTGGAAAAAAAAGAAAAATTTAAATACAATAAAAAAAAGCCTGAATTTAAAGAAAATAAACTTGAATTCAAAAAAAGAGAAAATCCATTAATTGAAAAAACTTCAGACGAACCTGAAGCACAAGAAAGACATGGGGAAAATAGAAAAATTCCAAAAGCACGTAAAAATGTTGAAATGAAAATTTGTGGAATTCATGCATGCAAAATGCTATTTGACAAAAGACCTCATGATATCATCCGTGTTTATTTAACAGATGAAAATATAAAAGATTTTAATAAAATATTAAAATACTGTTCCGAAAAAAAGCTTGCTTATCGTATTCTTTCCAGTGAAGAGCTTGTTAAAGTATCTGAATCAAACCACCATGAAGGTGTTTGTTTTTTAATTAAAAAAATGCCATCACAAAATTACCAAGAATACTTAAAAGAAAAAATAGCAACTGGAAAAACAGGCTGTGTTGTTGCTCTTGAAAATGTTCAAAATCCACATAACTTAGGCGCTATTATGCGTGTATGTGCAAATTTTGGTGTAGACGCTATTCTTTTATCAAATACAGAAGCCGCTTTAAATGCATCTGCATATAGAACCTCTGAAGGTGGTGCCGAATGGATTAAAGTAATTACTACAGATAATTTTGAAAAAGCTGTTCAAGGATTTAGAGCAAGTAATTATAAAGTTCTCACCACTTCAAGCCATACTGGTAAATCTATTTATGAAGAAAAATTACCAGAAAAAATGCTCGTTGTTTTTGGTTCTGAAGGAAATGGAATCACAGCACCCTTAATGAAAGCAGGAGATAAAACAGTCCGTATTCCAAGTTCTGGAAATGTGGAAAGTTTAAATATTGCTTGCGCTGCTAGTGTTATCTTAGCAGAGCATTGGCGTGGAAATAAAAATTAATTTCTAAATAAATATCCCCTCCATATATTTAAATTTATAAAAATATTAGATTTATAATTAATAATTATAAATCTTTTTAATTATCCCAATATTTGAAATTGCTCTTCTAATAATTTAATACGCAAATAAATTAAAATAGAAATATATCTATTTTATTATTTTTAAATAATAATTAAAGAAAGGACAAAATGTCTATTCAAAAAAAGGTCCAATTCATTTTAAAAATCTCAGTATGGACTCTTTGCTTTCAAAGTATTCAAGCACACTCTGTTAAGGTTTATACTTGCCCAATTACGAGCAACTCTTTAAGAGAACAAACTTTATCCATAAGCAAAGAAGATTTAAACAAGGAAATAACTGGTGATATTCGCATTGAATTCAGCAATCGTTTCAAACTTCAAAAGGCATTAAAAGATAGCACTGAGTTTGAATATTTTAAATCGGCAATAACAGAAATAAGAAAGAAAATTTTTACACAATTAGATAATACAAATACTAGTGATTTCTTAAAAAACAAATTAAAACACCAATTAATAAATGAAAAAGGTATTAATATAGGCCATAGTCCAAAAACTTTTTCATTTGGAAAATTACATCTTGAAAATAAAAAAGAGTATGAATTGTATTCCATAAGTGGCGAATTTCAAATAAATTCTGCTATTGAAGGAAATAAAATTTTTGCGAATTATATTGAACCTGAATTTCAAAAGTTAAAGTATTTTTCACCTCCCGAAAAAGATCAATTTCCCGAATTAAAAAAAGTGATTGAAGAAAATAAAAAGAAAATAGATTCTTTGAATAAAAAAATTGAAACTCTTAATAATGCAATTCCAAAATCTCCTAATAAAAAAGAGAATCTTGAAACACAAATTAAAAATGCAAAAGAAGAAATAAATAAAATAAATAAAGATATAGAAGACAAAGAAAATGAAATCAAAAAAGGTGAAAAATATGATGGTGAAAATAAATATATAACAGATGAAATTATAAAAACACATTCTTCTGAAGTAAAAGACTATAATAATAAAGTAAGAAAATCGGATGCTGAAGCATTAATTTTAGAAGAAGTATTAAAACTAACAAGCCCGAGTAAAAACACCGAAAATAATAATAATTTTTATAGTTTACTTTATGATAAATTTCACGAAACTTGGAACCTAGGAAAAAAATTTCCTATTGATATACAAAATATTAAAAAGTTTAAATCTTTAAAAACAAGTGATTTAAATCAGTATGCATCTGGAACTTTAAAATTATATACTTCTTATGAGACATGTCCTTCTTGCAAAAATGCTTATATTTTATTTTCTGCTTTAAGACCAAATATTAAAATAGAAATAACAACCGTAAGTAATGAACTCAGAAATTATCTTTATGAAACTGATTTTAGCAAAAAAAATTAATTCACACGAAGGCCCAATATGAAAAATTTATATAAATGCTCAATTTTATTATCTGGATTATTTTTAACAAGTTGTTCTGAAAATAATTCAAAATCAAAGTCTGATGATAAAAAAAATATTTCAGAAAACCGCTCAACTTCAAAATCAGCTTGTTTGCAAATAGTTACTGAAGAAAAGGAATTTACTGAATTACTGACAGAAAGTGAATATATCATTTTTAATAAAAAACTAATTCAATTAAATGAAATTAGCTCAGAAAATATTTATGAAAAATTTGATGCAGCTTATGAAGTATTAAATTATCTAAATACTTTAGAAATCAATAATAAAAACATTAAAAATAACGATTATTTCATAAAAACAAAAAAGAGTCTTTTAAATGAAATTTATAACTATAAAAATGAAATTTCATTTGAAGCTCATTATTATTCAAACAAATTTAAAGAGTCATTTCAAAAATTAAACCTTCATGAAGACCTATTCCCTTTATTAAGTACAGTTAATAAGTCAAAAAAATCTATAGAAGTTTATAATAAAAAATTTAAAACAAGGACAAATTTTTCTATTAATGACAATAATGAATTAAAAAATATAAATGGTTTTGTCGATTTAATCGAATTTCATAGTTCTGCTTTTCATAGTAAAATGAAAAATGACTCAGATCTTCATTTAACGCACCCAACAATTGGTTTATCACATGCCTATTTAATTAAAAATATAATTGATTTTTTCGCTAATGATGAAGATATAAAAATAAATTCAACTTTAAATAATATCATAAAAATTCAAATATATACTAATTTAGTACAGCTTACGTCTGATGTTGTAGATAGTGGAATTAAAATAACTCATGTTATTAAAATGATAAATAGCAATGAAATGCAAGCAATCAAACCATTTCAAACATTTTCAAAAATTTCTACAGGTTTAAATGTCGGTTTGAGTCTATTTAATGTTGTCTTTGATGCTTTTGAGGTAGGATATTCTGAAAATAATTCGGATCTTATTAAATATAAAACCCAACTCTCATTTGACACAGCTTCTGTTATTTTATCTGGAAGTGGAGCCATTCTTGGCGAAACAACGGCTGGCATTTTTTTAGGCGGACTTGGTGTTGTTTTCGCAGGTCTTACTGTTGGATTTACAGCTTTAGCAGAAGCTTCAGCCCATGCTATTGATCAAGTATTATCCACTGGGAAATACTTTTTAGATTACAAAAAAAATCATGATCTTATTTTATCTAAAAATAATTTTTACCCTGATAAAGATGAAACAATGATTTCTCTTGCCCATAAAAACTTTGAAAAAAAAGATAAAGAAATAAAAAGCGATCATTTAGACATCGTTATTGAAGAATTAGACTTCACAAAAAATAATTCTTATAAAATAACATTTGGTGATCATCTTACTCCTCCTATTAAATCTCGAAATTTAGCTAATATATACGAATTTGATACCGATCCAAAAAACTTTATAAAAATAAGAGAATCATTAGGAAATTATTATAAACAAAATAAATCTGTTGAATTTCCATTAAACAATATAGATAAAATCATTCTACCAAATCAAGCTCAATACGAAATAAGCCTCCGTTATGCTAGCCCTGTACCAGGAATAATATCAAGACGAGATGCGGAGCTTGACGTAGGAAGAAAAATACAAGAAAATTCAAATGGAAAATTTATATTTGATGAGTTTAATTTTTGGGGAGGAGAGAAAGCATTAGCTGGATTAGTTTTCATAGGAAGACAAACAGAAATAAAAATTAAATTAAGTTCAGAAAGCAAAGATTTATATTTTCTAACTCCAAAAATACCTCAATTTTCTAAAAATAATATTAAATATATATTTAATGTTATCGATGACAAATCAGATTCTTTAAATTCATATCATGTTCACTTATCAGAGGGAGCAAAATATGAATTAGAATTATTAAAATCAGATGCGTGGCATTTTCATATTGATGAAAAATTAAAAAATGTAAATTTCAATGAAAATAATAAAATGTTAAATATTCAATATGAAAATAAAGAATATTCTATTCATTTTCCAACATTAAAGCCAAGTGAAATTTATATTCATGACCCGACTGGAGTTGTCTATATATTTAAAGATAGTAGAATATTGCCCTTTAATATAAATCCGGTTTTAGATGCTAAAAAATTCAATAATCAAGATTTATTTGATATAATTGAAAAATATTTTAACAATTTTGAATACAGTATAAAATATAAAAATAGATATTTAAAAATAAAAAATTTCCTAGAAAAACCGAATTCAGAAGTTCAGACTATTTTTTATGACATCGAAAAAAGAGAGTACATATACTCTTACATTAATAATAACGAAATTGAGGTAATTGGAAAAATAAATAATAGTTATGTATTTAAGCTTAAAGATTCAAATACATTAGTTTACAAAACAAAGGAAGAAATATTATATATAAAATATGACAGTTACTATGCAAATAATAAGTTTTATATTAGAAAAACATTCCCAAATACTTATACATTATATGAATTAAACGAAAAAGGTTTACATTTAATAGAAACAAAATATTATGAATTGTCAAATTCGGTAGAAGCAAATTTATACCTGAATAAAAACCACAATAAATATTGCGATTTAAAATATCATTTTGGACCTTTTGGATTATCTACTGCATATAAAATAAATAATACCATTAAATTTATAGCTGATATAAATTTAGTCAAAACAAATATATCCGATTTAGTAAGAATAACAAATGACATTCAAGGAAATGAAACTAAATTTTATTATTTATCACTAAAAAAAGAAATTATTCATGTAAAAGAAATTATTGATAGCTTTTTAATAGGTAACATTAAATACTATTTTACATCAAGTGATAACTTGTCAAAGATAATTAAAATTACTAATAATAAAGAAGTAGAAATAAAAACATACAATTTTTCAATTCATAAAGCAAGTTATGATAATGGCTCTTTTTATATTGAATCAAAAAAAGGATATATTTATAAATTAAATTCTCAAAAAGAACTGTCTTTAATAGCACTCAGTAAAACATGGACTCAAAATAAATTAGGAAAAAATCTATTTGAAAGTTTAAATGCAATAAATACAAATTCAAAAATAATTAAAATAATCATTAACGATAATGAGTCTGCAGAATATCATGTAGATAAAAACAAATTAATTATATCTAAAAACAATAAAATATATTTGGGAGAAAGCAAACATCATCATGACAGGTACTATTTTCATGATTCAAATTTAAATAAAAACTTTTATATAAATGATCATTTCTACTTTAATGCAAAAAATTATACTATAGATAAAACTAAAGAAACAATTACACTAAAATATAAAAATCAAAATCCTGAATGGAAAGAAGAAAATACAGAGAATGATATTATAATTCATAATATAGACAAAAATAAAAAAATGGCTTTTTTTATAAATCATTTATTTAAGTAATTTTTGGTAATCTATTTTTTAATATGAGTCGTTTTTAAAGGAAATCAAATTTTATTAAATTTGATTTCCTTTTATTCAAAATATGATATAAATTCCATCTTGCACTTAATGTGATCGAATGGATTAAGAATTTAAATAACAAAATATATATTTAACATATATATTTATAAAATATTTTAAAGGGAATCATATGAAAAACAATGAACTTCTTTATGAAGATATTGCTAATATTATGGTAGGCGAAGGAAAAAGTGATTATGAAATTTATTTAAAAACAAAAGAACTTTTATCATTACAAACTACATATCCTGAATTATGCAACCCAGATGAATTGCATTTTCAATTAGTCCACCAAGCCGAAGAACTTTTTTTTAAATCCTTAAATCATTCCTTATTAGAAATAAATAAATATATATTAGAAAAAAATACAAATCGGATATTAAGTAATTTTAGTAGAGCCCATAAAGCACAAAAAAATTTACTAACTACAATAGAATTATTATACCCTATGTCTCCAAGAGAATATCAAGACATTAGGCTAAAATTAGGGAATGGAAGCGGTCAAGACTCCCCAGGATTTAAATCTTTTCTTAAAATTGCTCCCTATTTATGGCGTTCTTTTAAATCTCTTTACTTAAATGACAATATAGATAACCTTCATAAAATTTATAATACAGAATATAAACAATGTGATGCTTTTATTATTGCGGAATCCTTTTTAGAACTTGATGATCTCTACAATAAATTTCTTTATTTTCACATGAAATTAATAGGAAGAAGCATAGGATTACAAGCGCATTCCATGAAAGGAAATGTTGTTACAAATCTTACAAACAGAATAGCGCGTTCTCTATTCCCAGAATTGTGGGATATTCGATCAAAAATGACTTCAGAATGGGGAAGTCAATATGGTATTGTAAGAGATAGTTTATCTGAAAATTCAAGTGTAAATTAATATAAATTAAACTCAAATATAATTATATTAAATATCAAATCCAAATTTAATATCATAGAAATAAAATCTGTTTATTATTTTATAAATAAAAAGAAGATAAGGCAATAAAATTTATGAATCATAAATTAATAAGTAGCTTCATAAAACCTGAAGGTATCTATTTTATAAACCATTCTTTAGGATGTTTTAGTTATGAACAAGAATTAGTTAAAAATGAGTATTTTAATTCTTGGAAAAAAAAAGGGGGGTTCGCTTGGGAAGATTGGATACCTTCCATATCTAAATATCATGAATCTTTATCCTTGTTATTAAATGGAAAATCCAAAGAATTTTGTTATCAAAACAATATTTCTACAGGCTTTATTAAAATATTATCCTCATTACCAAAGAGAAAACAAAGAAAAAAAATACTTATTAGTGATTTAGAGTTTCCCTCAATAATTCTAATTTTAAAAAAATTCATTCAAAATGACTATGAAATAAAAATAATAAAAAGTAAAAATGGGAAAGTACCATTTGAATTTTGGGAAAAAGAATTGGATATGAATACACATATTGCAGTTATATCACACACGACATATTCCACATCTTATAAAAATTCTATATATCAAATTGCAAACAAATGCAAAGAACTTGATATTTTTTGTCTTGTTGATATAGCCCAATCCGTTGGTATCGTTCCCATTGATTTAAAAAAATTAAACTGTGATTTTATCATGGGGTCTTGTATAAAATGGCTTTGTGGCGGATCTGGAGCTGGATTTATATGGATAAATGAAAAAATAAATGAAAATTTAAAAAATAACTCTTGTGGCTGGTTTTCATTAGAAAATATTTTTACAGAAGACATAGAAGACTTTAGGTTAGCTAATTCAGCATGTAAATTTTTAGATGGCACTCCTAATATTTTGCCTATGATACTTGCAACAGAAAGCATTCATAAATTAATGAATATTGGAATTGAAGAAATTTATAATTTAAATCAAAAATATATTGATTCCTTAATTCATTTTTTTCAAAATTTAAAAACTATTACTGTCAATTCACCTATTGAGCCAAATCAGCGAGGTGGAACTCTAGTCGTTAAGTCAAATAATGATAAAAATTTATTAGACTTTTTAATTAAAAAAAATGTATATGTTGATAGAAAAGAAAGTTATGGTATTAGAATATCTCCGCATATTTATAATACTTGGGATGAAATTGAACAGTTTAAAAATATAATGTCATCATATTTTGAATAAATTCATATTAAATTTCATCATCTATAGATATTTTATAAATCAGAGGATTTGATGTTACTTCATTATTTTTCAAATATTTCAAATAAAAAATTCTTTTTTTTTATTGCTACTTTAGGATTATTAGCAAATATTTTATCCGCTTATAGTACTTTAGGATATTACCAACAAGATGAGCATTATCAAATTCTCGAATTTATTCATAATTTAACTTTCAATACAAGTCCAGATAAAATGGTTTGGGAATATAATTCTCAAATACGTCCTTGGTTTCAACCCTTTTCTTATTTCTTGAGTTTAAAATTATTTTCACTTTTTTTTAATTTGAATGATCCTTTTTTTATAAGTTTTTTAATTCGCCTTGAGTCGAGTTTATTTGCATTTATTGGTCAATGTCTATTTAGTTTGACATTATATAAAATTTTTAATGGAAACAAAATTTGGAAGATATCAACAGGAATTATATTTTTATTTTATATTTTTCCCTTTTTATCTGCAAGAACCTCATCCGAAAACATTTCTTCTACATTTATTTTACTTTCTTTTTCTACCTTTATTTTTTCTATTAAAGATAAATTATTTAATATTTCAGAATTAAAACAAAAACTATCTTTCAATCATTTTGGTATTTTTTTATCGGGACTTTTTTCTGGATTTGCTTTTGAAACTCGATTTCAAAGTGCCTTCTTTATAATTGGCTTTGCATTATGGATCTTTTTTAATACGAAAAGAAAATTATTATTTATATTAACATATTTTTCACCTATTGGAATTTGTATTCTTTTAGGAACTTTAATTGATACATATTGCTATGGAAAATTAGTATTCGCACCCTGGAATTATTTTGATTACAATATATTAAAAGGAGTTGCTGCTAATTTTGGAGTTTCTCCTTTTTATTATTATATAAATATTTTATTTGATTTTTTTGCCCCCCCTTTGGGATTTTTTATAATTTTAGGAATTTTTATCTCTATAATAAAGTTTACAAAAAGCATTTTATTATGGTCTATTCTTAGCTTTGTTGGTTTTCATAGCCTTATTGGACACAAAGAGGAAAGATTTCTATTTCCTATTTTTATATTAATGGTCCCTATTTTATGTCAATCTATTCTTTATTTATATAAATTAATAAATGATAATATTTCTAATAATAAATATTTAATAGCGCTTAAATCATTAAAAGCAATATTTAATATCTCATTCATCATTATTTCTATAAATAGCATACTTATTCTTTTATTTACAATTTATAAAATTGAAAATATTTCATTTGGTTTTTTAAATACTTTCGCTCAAAGATTCAAACACCATGACATAAAAGCTCTCGAATTTTTAGATAAAAATGTAGAAACTCCTGAATATTACGGATTCAACAAAGACATTCAATGTGATGACATAACAAAAAATTTAAAATGCGATTTAAATCGTTATTTTTATATTAAAAATCAGCATAATTTTATTTTATTAAGTTCAAATCAAGAATATATTCATCTTTTTAAAAATAAAGGTAAATTTTATTATAATTACTTATATTTAGATAAAAATAATATTGATTTTGTTAAAACAAATTTCTATAAAGATCATTGTAAAACTGTCTATTTATCAAGATCTATCCCTATTTATGAAAATGAATTTTATCTTTTTCAAAACTCCATTTTAAAACCAATTTTAAATCTTAGGCATTGGTATAATAGAGGTTATGCAGATATTTTTATCAAATGTTCAAATTAAAAAACTAAATATTCACTGAAAAAAATTAAAAAAAAACCGATTATATCACCATTAAACAGAAATATTACTCAATTCTGGAAAACTTTAATGGATAACAGTGAGCATTTAAAAGAATTTATTCTTACTTTTATTGAAGAAGCTAAAGACACCTTAGAGCTTTGGGAAAAAACATGCCTTGAATTAGAGAAAAATCCAAACCCCGAATCCATTAAAAATTTATTTCGTTTTGCTCATAATCTAAAAGGATCTTCGAGGTCAGTTAATTTAAATGCCTTTGGAACTTTTATACATAAAATAGAAGATTTAATCACTTTATTAAGAGACGAAAAAATTCAATATCATTCAAGTTTTATTACCTTATTTTTAAAATGCCATTCTATAATGGATAACTGGTGTGATCAGTTTGCAAACGATTTAAATTATATTCCAAATGAAGTTTTTGAAATTGAAAATGAAATCAATCAATACCTTTCGATTATTGAAAAACCTGAACTAAAAGAAACTGAAGGTTTTAGTATATTTAATTATAAAGATAATTTTGTAAAAGATAAAGAAGAAAGCAAGGATGATAAATTAACAACATCAAAGTCACAACAAAAAGTGGATACGATTCGCATTCCTTCTAACAAAATTGATATTATGATTCATTATATAAGTGAATTATGTTCTCATCATGCTATTATTTCACATTGTAGTTCAATTGGAAAATATAATAATAAATCATTTATCAATTCTGTTCAAATATGTGAAAAAATTATAAAAGAATTGCAATCAAATGTTTTTGCACTAAGAATGCTTCCACTAACTTCATTATTTCAAAGATTAGAAAGAACAGCAAAGTCTCTCGCCATGCAACAAAATAAAGATCTTGAAATTATAACAGATGGTGATTTTGTTGAATTAGATAAAAATATAATTGAAAAAATTATAGACCCTCTCGTTCATGTTATTCGTAATGCAGTAGACCATGGTATTGAATCAAGCCAAGAAAGATTAGAAAAAAATAAAACTGTAAAATCTTCCATTAAGCTTGAAGCTAAACAAAATGTAAGTCATGTTGTTATTACAATTTCTGATGACGGCAAAGGGATAAATCCAAAAATTATTTTTCAAAAGGCCGTCCAAAAAAACTTAATTGCCGAAAAGACAAAATTAAATGAACAAGAAATATATCAATTACTTTTTTTACCTGGATTTTCAACCGCAGAAAAAATAACAGAAGTTTCTGGTAGAGGTGTTGGATTAGATGTAGTGAAACAAGTTTTAGATGAAATTGGAGGATACGTAAATATTCAAAGCCAAATTAACTTTGGATCTCGATTTGAATTCCATCTACCTGCAAATCTTTCCATTATTGATGTGCTTACAATTAAGGTTGATAATTTAAATTATGTTATTCCCATTTCAGAAATTTCTGAAGTGTTAGATCTATCAAAAATTAAATATGAAAAAGTTACAAACAGCGAAAAAGTGGCTTTATTAAGAAATAATACAGTAATAATAAAAGAATTAAGTCAATATTTAAAAAACACAGATAAAAATAAATCAAGCTTAATTAAAAATGCAATTGCTCTTATTGTTGAAGATAATCATTTTTATTATGCTTTTGAAATAGAAGAGCTCATTGGGATTGAATCTGTTGTTTTTAGAAAAAAAAGCGATAAATTTAATGTTATAAAATACTATAGCGGTTCCACTGTACTTCCAAATGGAGAACCCGCATTTATATTAAGTTTAAAAGAATTAATAAATCAAATAATAATTCCTAAAAATAAAGAATTAGATTCTAATTTATTGGAAGGAAGATTATGAACATAGAAGAAGAAAGCAAAGATTTATATCTTGTTTTTAAATTAAATGAAGAAATTTATGGAACACAATTACTCCAAGTAAGAGAAGTCATTGAAAGCCAAAATCCAAAACCCATTCCAAATACTATTCATTCTTATATGGGCGTAATTAATGTACGAGGTGAAATAGTAGGTACAATTGATCTCCGAATAAGGTTTGGATATCCAGTTCCAGAAATTCCACCAAAAAATTCTGCCATGATAATTTTTAATACCACAGGTGGCTCAATTGCTGTTTTAACAGATCAGTTAGAAGGTGTTTTTCATTTAAACTTTATGGAAAACAGTCAAAGGCCTAAAATTGAATCAAAAATACCAAATGATTACATACTCGGTATGCATCAATTTAATGATAAAATTATTACAATAATTGATCTGCACTCTATTTTGGATAAACAAGAAATTACAAATTTATCTAGTATTCAATTAAGCTCAAAGGATTCAATATGATTTTAAAAAACCATTATTTCTCTATGCGTTTTAAAATAATTACTTTAATATCTATTGTAATACTTTCATTATGCTTTGTTTCCATCTTTCAACAGCTAAATAATAGTTCGGATCTATCTAAAAATATGGAACATGTTTTGGAATCTGAATCCTATAATTTAGGCAATGCTATTTCTGCTCAGTTTTATGAACGATATGGAGATGTTCAAGCTTTTGCTATCAATCCTGTTTTTCAGCAAATTGATAAACAAAAAATGCAGGAAACATTAAATCAATATTCATCACTTTACGGAATTTATGATTTAATTTTATTTGTAGATATGAATGGTAATTTAATTGCATCAAATACATTAGATTCAAAAGGAAATCCTATTAATTATCAAAAAATAAAACAAGATAATTTTGCTAAAGAAAAATGGTTTGAAAGCGTAATCAATAAAAAATTTACAGAAGATCCAGAAAAAAAATTTCAAGGAACATATTTTGAAGGGCCTTATGAAGATCTTATTGCATCAAAAGTCTTAGGCAATAAATCTTATACAAATTCTTATAGTGCTCCCGTATTTAATAAAGCTGGTAAAATGATTGGTGTTATTTCAAATAGAGCAAATTTCTCTTATATTGAAGATGAACTTAAAGAAACATACACTCAATTAGCTAAACAAGGATATACAACAACGGAGCTTTGTATATTAGATAACAACGGAAATGTAATTGCAGAGTATGATCCTTATTATTCTAAATCAAATGAGTTTAAAAGAGATTTTAATGTTTTAAATAAATTAAATCTTTTTAAAAGAAATCCGGAAAGAGCTACTTATTTTAAAGAAAAGAAAAATGGAATTTATTATTCTTATCATCCAAGAAAAAAATTTGATACAGTTGGTGGTTTTTCCTATATTGAATCACCAAAATGGATATACTCTAATGGCTGGATGGTGTTAATTAGAGCTGAAGTAAATTCATTTTTTAGCCATATTAACTATTTAAAGTATAAATTTATTTCTACGATTTTACTAATAGCATTTATATTTGTCATTATTGCATTTATGTTTATTAATATATTAACTAAAAACTTTATTCAAATTAGTGAGCACTTAAAAACTTCGGCAGCAAAGACATTTCATACTGCAAATAAAATGGCAATTTCCTCTGATGAAGTCGCAACAGCTACTGCAGAACAATCCGATGCCGTTCAGCAAAGTGTGAGTGCAATGAGTGAAATCTCAAGTATGATCACACAGACAATGGAACATGTAAAAGACTGTAGTGTTTTTGCTTCTACCGTTAATGAAAAAACAGACAAAGGTAACGTGATCATGGACAAACTGACAAATTCCATGGAATCTATTCAAAATGCAAACTCCGACCTACAAAACATGGCAAACATCATAAATGAAGTTACAAATAAAACGTCTATTATTAATGATATTGTTTTTAAAACGCAATTATTATCTATTAATGCCTCCATTGAAGCAGCAAGAGCAGGACAACAAGGTAAAGGCTTCTCTGTGGTTGCAGAAGAAGTTGGGAATTTAGCTTTAACAAGTGGAAATGCAGCAAAAGAAATTCAAGCGCTGCTTCAAGATAGCCATAATCAAGTCTCAAGAATTATTGAAATTACTTCTAAAAAAATATCAGATGCACAAGCTGTATCAAGTGATGCTGCTAAAGAATTTGTAACTATTTCACAGGAAATTGAAAGTATCAATGAAAGATTAAAAGGTATAACTTTAGCTACGAAAGAACAACAAGTTGGTGTTCAACAAGTTGTGAAAGCAATGTCAAAAATGGACCAAGCAACGAAACAAAATAATACCTCCGCAATTGAAGCTCGAGAATTATCAAAAGAATTAAAGCAAGAAGGTATAGTTGTTGAGAAGATTATGAAAGCAACACAGGTATTAATTTTAGGAAATGTTTCTTTAGGTTCAAAAAAAGAAAAAGAAATGCAATTAATTGAAAAACTTTCCAACTCCTGGGAAGATAGAAATATTATAAAAGAAAAAGAAAATGGAGAAATCATTGAATCTAATAATGATTTAAAATATTTATTAGGAAAAGTAACAAAAAATATTAAATTAAGAAAAAATAGTAGTCCTGAAAAAAAAGAAATAACAGCCGATGATGCCGCATTTAATGAAAACAAAGACCAATGAAGATAGAATTAAACAATGATGAAATTGATGTACTATTAGATTTATCTTTAGAAATAACGGGAATTCAATCTCATCCTAATCAAATAAAAAGTTTTGTTATAGAAAATGTGAAACAAAGAATGATTTTAACTGAAAATTTTGAATTAAATCATTATTTAAAGTTTTTAGATAATAATCAAGAAGAATATGATAAATTTTTATCTGCAATTACTGTTCATACCACAGGATGGTTCCGAGAGTTTGAGCATTTTAGAATATTAGAAAATGAAATCATTAATTTAATTCAAAATCATAATATTCAATTCATAAGAATTTTATCTATTCCATGCTCTACGGGAGAAGAAGTTTATTCTCTTGCTTTTTTATTAGAAACAATAACTGAAAAATTTCCCCATATAAATTATAATATTATTGGTATTGACATTGATTCTCAATCAATTAAAAAATCTAAGAATGCTGTGTATTGTAAAGATGATTTACAAAATATTCCCTTACAATTTCATAAATATATTCTGAATGGGTCAGGAAATGTTAAAGAATTTTTTGCAATAAAAAGGGAAATTAGAGATCATTGCCAATTTTTTGAAGGTGACATTAGAGATGATAACTTTTTAAAAAATAATATTTCTTTTAATAACTCTTTGGATAAAAATGACCATTTTAATATTATTTTATGCCGAAATTTATTTATATATTTCAAACAAAATGATATTGATAAAATTATTAGTAATTTTAAATTAATAACAGACGAAAATGGAATTATTTGTATTGGTCACAGTGAAAAAATTGAAGCTGATAAATTTAAATTGTTTCATATTGGAAATTCAATTTATAAAAAAAATTTATCTCCAATAAAAATTAACTCAGAAAATTTAAACATAGATTTTTTGCTTTTTTCAAATAGCGATCCCATAAGACTAAAAAATTTTTCTGACAGATTTTCTAAAGAATTTAAAGATTTTAAATTAATAAACTCCTTAGATCAATTAAAATCAATTGAAGATAATAATCAACTTAAAGTTGTTGCAATAGATCGTGATTCAAAATCTCATGAACTTATTCAATTATTATTAACAATTGTCAAAAAAAACAAAAATATTTTTGTAATAGAAACAATTATATTTCCTAGTCAAAAATTATCTTATAGCTTAGATATTTATCATGAAAGCCAAATTTTCAAAGATTTTCAAGATTGGAGATCTTTTGATATAAATACCTCTCAAATTATATTGTATTTAAAAAAGCTATTAAACTCAATTGAAACTCCAGGAACAGAACAAAAAGAAAATAATAAGGCAATAGATAAAAATAAAAAAGTTAAAGTATTTATAGATAATTTGATTCCTGATTTTATTGCTATTGGAGCTAGCACAGGAGGCACTGTTGCTTTAGTAGAATTATTAAAAAATATTCCAAATAAGTTTCCACCTATTATTATAGTTCAACATTTACCTCACATATTTTCTAAAGAATTTATAGAAAAATTAAAGAAAACTTCAGGATTAAAATATGTATCTCCTATGGAACGCCCCCTTTTAAAACATGGTCATATTTACCTAGCGGACGGTGATAATCATATTATAGTAAAAGGAAGTACTGGTAATTACAGAGTTGAACCAGATATGTCTCCTCCTAAAAAAGATCTCCGTCCTTGTGTTGATATTTTATTTGATTCCATAGCTAAAACAAAAGCAAAAGGAATAGGAATTCTACTTACAGGTATGGGAAATGATGGTGCCCATGGTTTATTAAAATTAAAACAAAATGGATGTTTAACCATAACACAAAATGAAGAATCTTGTGTTATATATGGAATGCCAAAAGAAGCGGAAGCTTTAGATGCAAGTTGCTTTAGTGGTGATTTATTTGAAATTAGACAACTTCTAAATAAAATGAAAACAAAAGTTTCATAAAATTTACAGAACAATAAATTAATAATTTAAACTTGACAAGATATTCTTTTCTAAATATTTTGTTTTAGACATAAAAGGAATTTATAATGTTTACTTATATTTTTGATCTAAAATTAAAATCAAATGTCACACCACCATAAAAATAGATTTTTTTATTATTTTTCAAATAAAATTAATTTTTGAATGCAAAATCTTAAATAAATAATAATAACGAGGTTAATATGTCTCTTTATGAAGAAAAGAAGCCTCATTCCCAAGATTTTTTTGGTGAATATCGTAACTTTTGGTGGAACCAAGATTTTATCGAGCTTATGGCAAAACGTTGGTGCCTAAATAAGGTAAATTCAGTCTTAGATGTAGGCTGTGGTATTGGACATTGGGGTAGAGTAATTAATCCCTTTTTATCTAAAACATGTGTTATTTCTGGAATAGATATGGAATCTGAATCTATTCATAATGCAATTCGTTTAACAAATACATATGAACTAGAAAAACGCTTTCATTATTCTGTTGCTCTTGCAGACCAAATTCCATTTCAAGATAACACGTTTGATATGGTAACATGCCAAACCTTATTAATTCATATAAAAGATGTTATTAAAGTACTTAACGAAATGAAAAGAGTTTTAAAACCTGGAGGACTTTTGCTTGCTGCAGAACCTAATAATTCTGCGTCTAATTTAATTGAACATTCACTTTCTTTTGATGACCCCATTGAAATAAAATTAAAACGAATTCAGTTTGCCCTCATCTGTGAAAAGGGGAAATCCATTCTTGGTCTTGGCCATAATTCAATTGGAGATCTTATTCCTGGTTACTTTTCTCAACTAAAGTTGTCAGACATAAAGGTTTATCAATCAGACAAAGCTTCTCCATTAATTCCCCCTTATCATTCTGAAGAACAAAAAGTTTATTTAAAACAATTTTCAGAATGGATTGATAAAGATTTTCTAATGTGGAGTTATGAAGAAACAAAAAAATACTTTTTAGCAGGAGGTGGAATTTTAAATGATTTTAATTCAAATTGGGAGAATTTGCGTAAATCAAGTTTAGACTTTATATCAGGAATTCAAAATAACAGGACTCACAGTGCAGGTGGAATTGTATTTTATCTTATATCAGGAAGAAAAATTCAAATTTAAATTAATTCCTATTTAAATAGTTTAAGGATGTTTCTTTATCAATAATATAGCTTGTATTTTCACATATTGCTGAAATATAGCCTGTCTTTGAAAAATTTGTGCGCCAACTTTTATAACCAATTTTTTGAAGCATTCTATTTGGCATAGGATTATGAAAAGCGGGTTCGCAAAGGATTAATTTGGGTTCGTATAATTTATAAAATTCCAAAGCAGAAAGACAAAATAACTTTGCTCCAAAACCTTTTCCCCTATACTTATCTACCCACATGTGCAAGTGCATGCTAGCCAACTCACCTTTAACGATATCTCTAAAAGCATTATGCCCAACTGGTTCATTGTTTATATACCATATCATATAAAAAGATTTGCAATCCTCTAAAGGATGCTTAAATGAAGCTAGAATATCATTATGAAATTTCTCTTTAGATGATAATTTGGCTTTGTCCACACCCATTCTATCTAAATCGGCATTACTACAATTAAACCAATAATCAACCATATATTGAATCTCATTTTCTTTCATTGGACTAACAGATAGATTTGTCATATTTCACCATAAAATAAAAAATTATAATTTAATTTAAGCAAAGACCTAAATCGGCTTCTCTGGAGTCTTGGAAACAAAAATACTATGTCATATTTTAGCCAAAAAGTCATAAAGTGACAAAAAAATAAAATAAACATTTAAAGTCCTTTTAAATAAAAGATATTTTACTAGAAATTTTAATTTTTAAATCAATTATACCAAATAAATCTTAATTAATATGAAAATTATGTCAAAAAAATAGACTATTAAAATCTCTATTCATTCTCAATTTTAATATTGATAGAAAATAAATTGAAGGTTTTCTGCAGAATATATAAAGACCTTCTTAAATAATTCAAGGATGGAAAGTTTAAAAGAACACTATTTTTAGCCATAAGGACTTATAATGAATAAGATATTTTCTATTGCATTTGTATCTTTGCTTTCTTTATCTTCAATCGCTTTAACAAGTTGTGGGCATACAGGGCAAAATACCCCATCTTCAGATCAATCAAATACAACTCCTGCTTCTGTGATTCAAACCAAACTTAATGTCAAAAATTTTTACTCCGTTTCACAATACAGCTCAAATAATATTCTAAATGATAAAACAGTTAAATGGGAATTAAATACAACTATTAACTGTGATGGAAACCCCAAAGGCACAATAGAAATTATAAACCAAGATTCCGATCCTAATTTTCTACTTGACACAGGTAAAAAATGTAATATTTCATTAAATACTTTTAAATTAAATGATGTTGTTTACATTCCAGAAAATAACTTATTTATAATGAACGCTGACGAAAAATTGAATGTAACAAGTCAAGAAAATATTCAATACAACTCTGAAACTACAACAATAGATGGAACAGATCATTTGTATTTTAATGGTTTAACAACTGAACCTAATTCATTAACTATTGCATTTTCCACATTATCAAATCAATTAAATAATGATAGCCTTATTCCAGAAATTTATAATTTAGAATATAAAGGTGATAATAAATCCGTTAATATCAATTCAAATTTAAGTATAAAAAATAATACTTCATATGCTTTTACTCTGCCTAATTCTTCATTAAGTGATGATCATAAAACATCTTGGGGCTATTGGGACAATCCTAAAATAACAGCAATCAAAGCCAGTGTTACTGATGTTAAAACAAATAAAATCTATGAAATTACATTAAATGCATTTAATTTTGCAGAAAATGGGGAAAATACAAAATTAAATCGTGCAATGGTATATTCAACCAGCGATCCTTCTAAAACGGATTATACAAATCAATTTTCAATTAGCTATGATCCAACTGAAAATAAAGATTTACCAAACGATGCCAAACTTACTGGAACGTTAGTAATAAACTCTCTTGGATGGCATATTCCCTCATTTAAAAATATTAATGTTCATATTTCTATAGATAATAGTGCCCCTACTCCATAGAAATAAAAATAAATGCTCTTCTTATTTGAAGAGCATTTGATTTATAAAAATTCAAATTTTACCTTCTTAGATAATTGTTTCATTCTAAAAAAAAAGATAGAAGAATTTTGGCTTACCCGTCTCAAGAAAAATGAAACGATGCAGCTTTCAAGAAATTCATTTCTCTAAATAAAGAAACACGAATCTATAAGGAAAAATTATATGGGACACTATTTATTAAAGAAATTCGTTTTTAAAATAACAATTTTAATTCCCTTAATATCTTACAATGCTTATCCTGCAATACCTAACACAGAAATTCAAAATATAAAATTATATCCATTCCAAGAAAAACTATTGGAACTCGAAAAATCCTCTGATGGACGTATTGGAATTTCTGCCATAAATACTGCTGACAATTCAAAGCTTGAGTATCGTGCAGAAGAACGTTTTGCTTTTTGTAGCACATTTAAATTAATGGGCGTTGCCGCCATTCTAAAGCACAGCATGACAAATAAGAACTTTCTTAAAGAAAAAATAAATTATAAAAAAGACGATATCATTGCTCACTCCCCTATTACTGAAAAACATCTTTCAGATGGAATGAAAATTGAAGAACTTTGCAAAGCAACCATTACGACAAGTGATAATGCTGCCATAAATCTTTTAATAAAAAAAATAGGAGGGCTTAATGCTGTTACCTCATTTGCACGCTCAATTGGAGACAATAATTTTAGACTCGATCGTTATGAAATAGAACTAAACTCAGCAATACCTGATGACTTACAAGATACATCAACTCCTTCAGCAATGGCAAAAAGCATACAAAAGATTGTACTAGGTGACGTCTTAGCACTACATCAACGTGAACTTTTGCAAACATGGCTAAAAGATAGCATTACTGGTGATGCTCAAATTCGTTCTGGCGTTCCAAAAGGGTGGATTGTTGCTGATAAAACAGGAAAAGGTAAATATGGCACGACAAACGATATTGGAGTTATTTGGCCACCAAATTGCCCTCCTATTGTTGTGGCAATTTACTTTACCCAAAAGAAACAAAATGCAAAATACCGTGATGATGTTATTGCATCAGCTACAAATATTATAATTAATGCCTTTGCTAATAAGGACAAATGTATTCAAATAAAGTCTCAATAAAAAGAACGAATAATTGATTTTAACGAAATTATTTTATTATTTTGATGACTTAAACTGTTTAATTTTTTCTGCTACTTTTTTAGCATCAAAAGCAGGGTCAACATTTTCATCGACACTTCTTATGATCAATTTATCATCTACGATAAAAGTAACTCTTTTAGACATAGTTAAAAGTGGCATTTTAGTTCCATAAGCAACAGATATTTTTCCATCTTCATCGCTTAAAAGATCGAAATTGAGATGATGTTTTTCATAAAATTCTTTTATGGATGAAACACTATCTGTACTAATGCCATAAACGACAGCCCCCTCTTTTGTAATTAATTTAATTGAGTCTCGAAAAGCACAGGCCTGCGTTGTACATCCTGGAGTTCCTGCTTTTGGATAAAAATAGACTACCGACCAAGATTTATTTTTATTTTCTTCCAAAGAAATTGTCTTGCCATTTTGATTTTTTAATGAAAAGAGAGGAGCAGAACTTCCCACTTCAAGTGCAAAGCAGAAACTAGGTAATAAAAATTCCATCGATATTACAATTAATAGTGTTAAAAATCTATTCATGAATTTATCCTTTATAAAAAGTAAATAAAATAAACTTTTCCTAAAATTTATTGTGAAACTTTAAAAATCTTAACTTAAGTATCCTATCATAAAAATAAAATTATTTTCACCTTTTTAATTTTCTCAATAGAGTACCAAAAAAATTTTGATTTTATAGAATTTTGTAATATGAAAACATCTTATTTGAATTATATCCTCATAATTCAATTATAAATAACCCTTTTTTCTATATTATAGACAAGTTATATCTATTATTAAAACACAAGGAGGTGTTTACTTTGTTATTAAAAAAATTTAATTTTTTTCTTAAAAGCTTCATTTTATATTATTTTATTTGTTTTTTTCATTTAAACGGATTTTCACAAAGTCTCTATTCAGAAGGAATGGGCTCATATTTATTTTGCGTAAATAAAAATGACTCCTCAAAATGGCAATGGGCTAAACCAAATTTAACAGAAAAATATTCTTGGGCTCCTAAGGATGAACATGGATATTGGATTAAAGGAGAATTATGGCTAGCAAATATTCCAAATTATAATTTACATACTGGATTCAAAATCCATTTTGATTCAAAAGAAAAGCCATTAGCAAGAAATAGGAGAGAAATTTTTTATTTATCGCAATTTATTACTTACGAAAATACTCCCATTCAAGAACATCATATAGCAAAAAGAAATGGTGTATTAGATTATATTGATGATGAATATTTACAAACAGAAAATAATAAATATTTTAATAGGAATTTAAATAAATCAGATAACTGGTATCCTATAAATTCCGATGAAGAAATTAATTCTATCCAAAAATATATGCTTATTATGGATAAATTATTACACCATCAATCTGTCCTTTCAAGAAATTCAAGAGAATCTATTAACGCTAAACATGAATATGAAAAATTATCTCAAAGTTTTGGTGTCCAATTAAATTATGTTTGCAGAGAACTTGTTACTACATGCCAAAGTTCATTTGGCTTAGAATATGATCAAATTGGTGTTGCATCTTATAGTATTGCAGCAACAGATAGCGCTTATGTAAAAGCAGGAGATCAAGTTTGTAATAATTGGCATATGCCCAAAGGAATGGCATTAGGACCAAATTCTGGAATTCATTTAGACGAAATATTAAAAGAAAGTGCTATTTCTATTGTTTTAAATGGCCCTCTTCCTGAACCTGCAGAAACTGTTTTATATCCAACTTCAAAAGGGGTTCCTAAAATAGAAGGAGCTCCAAATGGAAGATTCCCAGACGCACTTGCTACTCCAAAAGTTAAAGAAACAACTCCTAAAGAAGCATTTGATTTAAATAATAACTCTGCAGAAGCTGCCACTGGATCTAATGCTGATGATGGATTTATAGAAGTTAAAAGAAATTCGAGTACTTTTAATAGAGCTCTTAAGAAAATTGCGGAACTTGATTACTCACAAGGTAAAGTGTTTGAAAATAGAGGTGATGGTATAAAGGAACAAAAATTACCAGATGGTGGAGACTATTGGGAATTTCGTTTTCCTCACAAAAATCAAACTAAAGCAGGTCCAAAAAGAATTGTAGTTGATAGAAAAACTGGTAATTGGTGGATAACAAATAATCATTATAAATCATTTGGCCCCATGCAAAAAGGCCCAATTAGCATGAATGCTTTCAATTGAATAATCTATAACTTTATATATTTAGATATTTTAAATTTATAACAATAAAACAAAATCGAATATGCTTTTATATAAATATAATAAATATTTTTTTATTTTTATTATATTTATTATATTTATATATTTATTTAAAGATAATTTTAAATAAATAAAAAAAAATATCTGAATTTAAGAATCATGAATCTTGCAAAATTCCAAAAAATAACGTAGTTTATTTTTTAAATAAACAATCAAAGATAAATATCTCAAAATTTAACATAAGCTCATGATGTGCTTTAACTAGGTATATATTATGGATTAATTTAAAAATAAAATTCTAACAATTAAATATTACATTAAACAACTTTTTTAGGAAAATATAAATGAGTAAGGCATTGCTTTCCCCATATCAAAAAACTTTTTATTTTGATTGGAATTTAGATCCAGCAAGAACAGATTATACAATGATTCAAAATCAAGAAATTAATGGAAAATTTGATTTAATTAAATTAAAGAAGGCATTTCAAAGAATAGTTAGAGAAAATTTTATATTAAATTCACATATAGAAATTATTAAAGATGATTACTATTGGGTTCAAAATGAAAATATATTTGATTTAGAAATTACTTATACAGATAAAATTGAAGAAAAAACACTTGAATTTGCAAAAAAACCTTTTGATCTACAAAACGGTCCCATTTATAGATTTTTAATTATACATGAATCTGAAAATAAAAGTAGATTATTAATGGCAATACATCATATTGCTATTGATGGTGTCTCTACGGTTCAATTTCTTGATGATTTATCAAACTATTTTAATAATGATAACTACAAAAACCCAAAATGTATTTCTGAACAAATAAGCAATATAAATTTTCTTTCTAAAAAGTTTATAGATGAAATTCAAACTTACAAAGAACATATGATTGAGTTTTGGAAAAATAAACTAAACCTATCAGAACCTGTAAATATGAATTTTTTAAAGACAAAAAAAACAAATAATAATAAATTATTTATTAAAAATAATTTTAACTCAATACAATCCATGTTTGGAATTTCTGAATATAGATTTAAATTAGAGGAAGATACTTTTAAAAAATTAAATGAAATCAAAAAAAAATATGTTTTAACATCATATCTATTTTCAAAAATAATTTTTGCAATTAGTATTTTCAAATATACTCAACAAGAAAATTTTTCCATAACCTTTCCCTTTGCAATAAAAGAGGGAAATGATTTCATTTATGGATCATACACAAATTTAAATCTCATTCCTTTTCAAATTAAAAATGAATTTAAAGTTTTAGATGTTATAAATCAAGCTAAAAATTTTTTGAAATCATTAAAATTTGATAATGTTAAAAACAATCATCTTCCTTTATATGAGCTAATTCCTTATATTAATAAAGATCTTATAACAACAGTTTTTTCTAGTGCAAATTTCCAAAATTTCCCAACTCATTTTAATGGTATTCAAGAAAAAATAATTGAAAATTCAAATATTGCTTTAATTCATGATGTCATTTTTGAATTTGAAGCCTCTAATAATGAAGTTAAATTTAGAGTTAATTACAAATCAGCCTCTATAGATAAAGATCTACTTGATAATTTTATAAATAGTTATAAGTTACTTTATAAAGAAGTAATTAATGACCTTTTAGACGAAAATAAAATATATGAATTCAAAACAATTGGTAAATATAATATTTTATCCGATGAAAATTATGAAAATATTATAAATAGATGGAATAATACAGATGTAAATTATAATTCTGAAAACACTATTCACGGTTTATTTGAAGAACAAGTTCAAAAAACACCAAATCAAATAGCACTTATTCATTATGGTATGAAACTCACTTATTCAGAACTTAATGAGAAATCAAATCAATTAGCTCATTTATTAAAATGTAGATATGAAATTAATTCTGATGATTTAATTGCTTTATGTTTAGATAGAAATTTTAATATGATGATCTCAATTTTTGGTATTTTAAAAGCAGGAGCTGCTTATGTACCCATTGACCCATATTGCCCGAAAGAAAGAATTCATTTCATATTACAAGATACCAAAGCAAAAATCATTATCACTAATGAGATTCATACTAATTTTATTCATAGCTCTATAAATGAAAATCATGCTATTCATATAATAGAAATAGATTCAAATGAAACACAAAACGAACTTATTTTACATGATAAAAATAATCATGAAAATAATACAAAACCTAATCATTTATCATACTTAATTTATACCTCTGGAACAACTGGAAAACCTAAAGGTGTAATGATTGAGCATAAAAATATCTACAATCTAACTCAATATATGAAAAAATTAATTAATTTTGATAAAAAATGCGAAATTAAAAACTGTTTATTTTTTTCGAATTATGTATTTGATGCTCATGTATTTGAGTATTGTACATACTTATTTAATGGATTTACATTACATATAATTGATAATGATACAAGAAAAGACATTGATTTATTAGATCAATATATAAGCAACAATAACATTGATTTAACTGTTTTATCACCAGTAGTTTTAGAAAAAAACAAATTTAAACGCTTAAAACTATTATTACTTGGCGGTGATAAAATAAACAGATCTATTTTAAATAATATGCTTGAAAATAATATTCAAGTTTATAATCTTTATGGACCAACTGAAGCTTCCATAATGTCGCATGCACATAAATGCTCATTAAATGAGGAATCAAACAATATTGGTTTACCTATTTCTAATTTTAAAGCATATGTTTTAGATAAAAATTTAAAACCATTGCCAATTGGTTCAGAAGGTGAACTTTATTTAGGTGGAAACTATATTGCAAGAGGATATTTAAATAATGAAGAATTAACTTCAGGAAAGTTTATAAAAAATCCATTTCAAAATAAAATTGAAAAAGAGCAAAATAAGAATACAAAATTCTATAAAACAGGAGATACTGTCCGTTGGTTACCTAATGGTGAACTTGAATATATTGCCAGAACTGATTTTCAAGTTAAAATAAGAGGATATCGTATAGAAATTAGTGAAATAGAAAATACATTAACACTAAATAACAAAATAAAACAGGCGGTTGTTTTAGTCAAAAATCGCATTGATTCTCAAAATATAGAATCTGAAAATAAATATTTAGCCCTTTATTATATCCCGAATCATGAAAATGAAATTAAAGAAGAGGAAATAGTATCATTTTTGCAAGAATATTTACCTGATTATATGATTCCACAATTTATAATTCCTATTAAAGAATTTCCTCTAAATAGCAGTGGAAAAATAGATAAAGCAAGATTACCTAACCCTGAAAAAAATAACATAACAAATTATATTCCGCCAAGATATGAAATTGAAAGAAAAGTATGTGAAATTTGGTCTGAAGTCTTAGGAATTGAATTTAATAAAATTAGCATGAATGATCATTTTTTAAGACTTGGTGGAGATAGCATTATAAGCATTCAAATTGTAAGTAAGTTAAGACAGAAAATGGGAATTAATATAAGTGTTAAAGATATATTCTTAAATAAAAATATAGATAATTTATGCAAATATATAAGATTAAATAAGAATTCAATAGAAAAAGAAAATACGATTTATTCTGAATCTGGGATTCTATCAGGTGAAGTTCCTTTATTAGCTAATCAAAAATGGTTCTTTGATAACGATTTTCCCAAACAAGAGCATTGGAATCAATCTTTCATCACTAAAATCCCTATTATAGAAAAAACTAATTTTATAAGAATAGTTAGTGAATTGCGAAAAAGACATGATGCTTTTAGTCTTCGATTTAAAAAAGATAATGGAAAATATATCCAATTTTACACCCCTGAACCATTGCATGGAGATATTAAATTCTTAGACATAAATTCATTAGGTTTAAGTGAAGGAACAAGTGAATTTAATGAAAAATTAAATCAGATTTTAACCGAATGGCAGAGTCATTTTTGTTTAGAAAAAGGTCCTATTTCTTGCTTTGGTTATCTTTATGGATACAAAGACAACACAGCAAGGTTATTTACTTCATTGCATCATTTAATTGTAGATACCGTAAGTTGGAGAATATTAGTAGACGATCTTAAAAATTTATATGAAAACCAAAATTTAGGCGAAAAAGGGAGCAGTTTTCGGCAATGGACCTTTGCAATTAATGATTATGCAAGTCTAAATAAGTCTGAAAAAGATTATTGGGATAATATTTTAAAGAAATATAAATATTATAAAGATAATTTTAATTTATATGATAATTTTATTGAAAAAAACGGAATGAGGAGTCATGAAGAATTTGAGCTTTCATTCGAAGAAACAAAAAATCTTTTAGAAAAATGTAATAAAATTTTTAATACTCAAATAAACGATATTTTAATAGCAAGTTTTACATCTGCTCTTGCTAAAATATTTAATCAATCAAGTCAATTTATAATATTAGAGGGTCATGGTAGAGAAGATATTTCAAAAAATATAAATATTACAAAAACTTTAGGATGGTTTACATGCATGTATCCTGTTCAAATTGAAGTAAATAGTAATATACAAAAAAATATCATTTATACAAAAGAATATCTAAGAAATATACCTAATAACGGAATAGGATTTTCATCATTTTATGGATATCAAAATGATTTAATTCCTAAAATAAGTTTTAATTATTTAGGTCAATTTAAAACCTATGAACATAGTTTACAAGATACATCCAAAGGAGCTTGGAATATTGCTAATGAAATTTCAGGATGCTCTATACATTCTGAAAACCAAGACAAAAATTATTTAACATTAAATGGCGGTGTTCTTTCAGGAATTTTATTTTTTAAAATTGATTCAAGGTTTAATAAAAATATTACTTTAGAATTAAAAAATAGATTTAAACAGGAATTAATTAGTCATATAGAATTTATACTTGATCAAAAAAGAACAATTTTAACAAGAAATGATATTAATTATATAATAAATCAAGATTATTTAGATAATATTCAAAGCAATAATGAAGTAAAAAATATATTTCTTGCAAATAGTCTGCAACAAGGATTTATCTATCATTCTTTAAAACAAGGCAAAATAGATGATTCCTATATTATACAAATGATTTGGCAATATCAAATGCCAGTTTCAGTTAATGATTTAAAGAATGCATGGGAATTTACACAACAAAAATTTGATGCGTTACGTACTCGTTTTGATTGGCATGAAGAGATGGTTCAAATCATTGATTATAAACAAGTATTAAATTGGAGTTATATTGATATTTCAGATAATAAGAATTTAATAAAACAAGAAGAAATTATAAATAAAATTCTGAACGATGACAAATTAAAAAATTATGAATTAAATAAGGGAAGTCTATTTAGAGTTTATTTAATCAAACAAAGTGAAAATCTATATTCATGCATTTTTAGCACTCATCATTCCATTCTTGATGGATGGAGTATTTCGATTTTATTGAATTATTTACACAATTCATATTTCTGTTTAAGAAATAATAATAATATTAATATTGAACCAGATGAATGTCACTCTGAATCCCAAAAATATATCCAAAATATAAAAAATAAAGATAATAAATACTGGAATAATTATATTTTAAATTTTGAAAATAAAGCAAACTTAAAAGGATTACTCTCAAATGAATCCAGAAGAAATAATTTAGATATCTCGGGTTATAACCATATTAATAGCCCACAAGAAAAGATCATTATATATAAAAATGATCTATATAAAAATTTAAAAGAAATTTCTAAAAATGAAGGAATTACAATTAACGCAATGATTCAATTTGCATGGCATAAACTTTTAAACATTTATGGATTTTGTGAACAAACGATAGCTGGAATAACTCTATCAGGTAGAAATATTCCTGTAAATGATATCGAAAATTCAGTTGGACTATACATAAATACTTTACCATTAATAATAGATCATAAACAAAATTCAGATAAAACAATAATAGAAATATTAAAACAAATACAAGATGATATCAATACTATTAATGAGAAGAGCAATGTAGATTTAGCTTTTATTCAAAAAAATGGAAAGAGACTATTTGATAGCATTGTTGTCTTTGAAAATTACCCTATAACAATAGATCCCTCCATTAAAGATAAAATAAAATTTATTAAAACTTTTGAAAAAATTGATTATCCATTATTATTGATAGCCCAAGATAACCAAGATGAGCTAAACTTATGCATTAAATATGCAGGGGAACTTTTTGACCCTAATTGTATAGATAACATTTTTACATTTATTAGCAATATATTAATACATATTAGCACAAATTACTCAAAAAAAATAAGCTCAATTTCTTATTTAACCTCTAAACTTTCTAATTTAAATTTAATTCCAATCAAACAATATAATACAACATCAATTTTAGAATTATTTGAAAATCAAGTAAAAAATAATCCCAAAAAAACTGCTTTAATATTTAATGAAAAAAAATATACATATGAAGAATTAAATAATAATTCTAATAAATTATCTAATTACTTGAAGAAGAGGTATAATGTCAAATCCGGTGAAAAAATTGCTATCATGCTTGATCGAAATGAATATCCAATAATTTCTTTATTATCTTGTTTAAAATTAGAAGCCATGATCGTACCAGTAGAAACAGTTTATCCTGATAAAAAACTAAAATTCATTTTAGATAATACAAATGCAAACATAATTATTACAAATAAATTTTATGAAAAAAGAATAAAAACTTTTTATAATCAAAATATAGTAATAATAGATAAAATAAGCACAAAAGATCAAATTGATTCAGAATCAGATATAAATAATTTAAAATACAATAAAACAAACAATAATAATATAGTTAAACTTGTTTCTTATAATTATGGTATAAATAATGAGATTACACTAAACAATGATACTATTAAAACTAGATTATTTAACAACATTAAGAATAATAATATTAAATATTCAGATTCATTTTTATGGAAAGATAAATTGAGTTCAATCTATTCTTTTTATGATATTTTATCTTGTCTTATAACAGGAGCAAAATTATATATTACTAATAATATTTTTGATCTAAATGAAATATCGCAAATATTGTCAAATTTTGAAATAAATATTTGCCGTTTTTCAATAAATGAATTTAAAGAGGCATCAGAATTAATTGATTTTTGTAATATACCTTTTTTGGATCGAGTTATTTTGAATCATAATAAAATTAATAATATAAATTATTATCCAGAAAAAATTAGTAATAAAATTTTTATTAATTATTACGAATATTCAGAATTTGAAGCTTTTAAAATAAATTTTATCTTGGATAAAAATAATTCATTAAATAGAATATTATTTCAAGTATGTTCTCAAGAAATAAAAAGTTATATCTTAACAAGAGATCATAAAAAAGCTCCAATTGGAGCGATTGGTGAGTTGTGTATAACTAAAAATGATACCAATTCAGATTATTTAAATAATGAAAATAATATTCAAAATATTGAACTATATAAAACTACGGAACTTTTTTGTGAGAATTTTGATGGAGATTTTGAATACATTGGATCAAATAATATAAATGAATTATTCCTTGATATAAATAAAGAAAAATCAATTTATGAAAATAAAATATTAAAATCAGAAAAATCAGAAAAAGATTTTTCGAAAATTAAAAATAAATCAATTATTGCTTATTATGTATCTAAATATCAATTAAATGAAGTTGAAATAATAAATAAATTAAAATTAAAGCTTCCTGAATATATGATACCAAGTGCTCTTATTCACCTCAAAGGTTTGCCATTAACAAGTAATGGAAAACTAGATAGAAAAGCCCTACCTGAACCAAAATTATCTTTTCCTATTTATTCATATGATCCTAAAAATAAAATTCAAAAAGATCTTGCTGAATGCTGGTCAAATGTTTTAAATATTGAGCTAAATAATATTAGTGCACAAGACGATTTTTTTGAACTTGGTGGTAACAGTATTCTAGCGATAAAACTAGTAAGTAAAATTAATAAACATTTAAATAGCAACATTAATCTTAATATTCTTTATAAGTGCAGAAACATTGAAAATATAGAGATTTTTTTGAATTCTAATAAAAATAAGATAACTAAAATCGAAAAAATTAAAATAACTCAACCAGAAGATCAAGTTTTATCTTTTGCACAAGAAAGACTCTGGTTTATAGAAAAATACAGTAATGGTTCAAACATTTATAATATTCCATTAATATATCAAATTGATAAAACAATAAATATGATTGCCTTAAAAAAAGCGATTTGCTCGATTTATTCTAGGCATGAAATATTAAGAACTATTATAGTTCAAAATAATTCTGGGTTGCCTTATCAAATCGTAAAAGATGAAAATGAATATCCATTAAATATTGAATACAAAAAATTTAATTCTAAAGAACAATTAGATTTAGTATTAATTAATGATTGCAGTTATATTTTTCATTTAGATAATGAAGTCCCTTTCAAGGTATTTGTTTATGAAATAATGAATGAGGAAAATCAGAATGAAATATACTTAGGATTTATCATTCACCATATTGCGTTTGATGGATGGTCTATAGAAATTTTATTAAATGAAATAGATATTCTTTATAAATCTTTTTCAGACGAATTTTTTGAGAGTGATATAATTCAAAAACTTCCTTTATTAGAAATTCAATATAAAGATTTTTCAAATTGGCAGAAAAAATATTTAAGTGAAGATATTTTCGAAAGACAGATGAAATATTGGGAAAAAAAATTAGAAGGATTTCAAAATTTAGTTATACCTGTGGATAAAATAAGGCCATTGGAATTTGACTTCATTGGTAAAAATATTCGCTTTGAAGTTGATGAATTTATATCAGATAATTTAAATCATTTAGCAAAAGAACTTCAAGTAAGCTTATTTAGCTTGTTATTATCTGCTTTTTATCTATTAATGAATTCATATAGTAATAAACCTGATATAATCATTGGCACTCCTGTATTTAATCGCCATTATCAACAAATTGAGAATTTAATAGGATTTTTTGTAAATTCATTAGCGTTACGTTTTTATATTGATCAAGAAATGCTTGTTCATGATTTTATAAAAATAGTTAACAATGGAGTCATAGAAGCACAACAAAATCAAGATTTACCTTTTGAAAAACTTGTTGATAACATTGTAACAACTCGTAACCCTGGACAGCATCCAATCTTTCAAATTATGTTTGGACTTCAAAATCACAGTCCTATTTTAACCCAAAATGAACACATATCTAATAAAATTAAAACTTATAAACCTCTTTATGATTTATTCAGTCCAGCTAAATTTGATTTAAGCTTACATATAGATAATAGTGAAAAAAATTTACAAGGAGCTTTCAACTACTCTGTCAGTCTTTTCCATGAAGAAACCATTATTGATTTTAAGAATGAGTATATTAAAATATTGAATAAATTTTCTTCTTCTTATGAAGAAAAAAATAATTTAAAATATGATCTAATTAAAAATTTGAAATCAAATATTGAAAATAAAAACAATTTAAAAAATATAGAAAACATTATAGAAACTAATCAAAATATTCCAATTCTAAATCATATAGCACCAAGAAATGAGATTGAAAATACAATTGCCCATATTTGGTCTGACCTTTTAAAAATTGAATCTAATAAAATTAGTATAAATGATAATTTTTTTAAACTAGGTGGAAATAGCTTCATAAGTATTCAAATGGTAAGTAGACTAGGTGCTAATTTTGATATTTCTATTCAATTAAAAGACATATTTACATATTATGATATTGAAAAACTCTCTATATTTATACAAAGCAAAATAGATAATAACTATTTTATAGCAAATGATATTGAAAAACATGCAAAACAAAAGTTAATAAGCTATCAGCCTATTATTAAATTTAATGAATCAAGAGAAAAACCAAATTTATTTATGATTCATCCTGCAACTGCAGGATGTGAAGTTTATTCTAATATTGCAATTTCATTTGAAAATCATTTTTCTTGTTATGGTGTTGAATCTTATAATATTCATCATGTAGATAAAATAAATTCATTAAATGAATTAGCTCTAAATTATATTAATGAAATCGATAAAGTTATGATAAGCACAAATAAAACGGAATATCATTTATTTGGATGGTCACTTGGTGGTTATATTGCACTTGAAATTGCTGCAATTTTAGAGTCAAGAAATATTAAAAATATTAAAGTTTATTTATTAGATACAATTTTAAGAAGTGCTAACGATCTAAATTCTAAGTCTTCAAAAGATGAAATTAATTTGCATAAAAAATCCACTGAAAACTATTTAATTTCACAAAAGTATAATCAATACTATATTGATAATATTATTTCAAATATTGATATAGAGTATAAGATATTAGGTCAAGAAATTTGTTCAAAATTAAAAAACACTAAAGTATTACTTTTTAAAGCAATGCAAATAGAAAAAGAATTTGGTGGAATTAATCTTGAAAAACAAAGCGAATTATTTGTGAATTTAAAATTGAATAATCTTGAAAAAGTAATAAATTCAATGGAAAATTTAAAACTAACTCCTGTTTTAAATTCAAGTCATAGAAATATAATTCAAGAAGAAAATTTTATTTTAAAAGAAATTATTAATTTTAATGAATTATGAGGTTAAAATGAACAATTTAGGGCAAAATTTTTATAATAAAAATAGAATAATAAATCAATTGTATTCTGAAAATAAATTTGAAGTATTTTCACTAAATAAAATGCAAAAAGAACACTTTTTCGCAAAAATTTATGACAAAGAATTATGTAGCACTTCAAATAGTATATATATTGAATACAAATATAGCTATCTTGATTTAGAAAATTTAGAAATTTCTTTTAATAAGCTAATAGATAGACATTTAGCTTTAAGAACAATATTTTTCGATAATCATCAAATATTTCTTAGAGATTATAATTATTATAAAATAAAAATATATACCCATGAATCCGAAGAAAAATTCTTGCAATTAAGAAAAAGTATCATTGAAAAAGATTTTCAATCTAATGAATTTCCTTCATTTGATTTATTCGTTAGTAAAATAAATGATTCTATTATTTTACACCTTAATTTCAATAACCTTATTTTAGATATTAAAAGTATTGAAATTTTATTTCACGAATGGACTCAATTATATTTAAATCCAAATTTAGTTTTTGATGATTTAGATACATTTTTTTTAGATTATCAAAAACAAAAAAATGATATAGATAAAAGTAATCTATATCTTCAAGCTAAAGATTACTGGGAAAAAAAATTTGATGATTATGTTTTTGATTTTAATTTACCATTAAAGTGTAAACCAAGTTTAATAAAAAAACCAAATTTTTTAAGCAACAAAATCCTAATTAATAATGATATCTGGAATGTATTAAAAAATAAACTTAATACAATTGGTGTGAGTAAATCTGCTTTTATTTTAGATATATTGTCAAGCACACTTAGTTACTGGAGTGGGCAAAGTAAATTAGGTATTCAGTTAAATTTTTCTGGCCGTAATCAAATAAATCAAAAATTTAATCAACTTGTTGAAAATTTCTCAAATTCATTTATTTATATTTATGATGACAAATCAAAAGAATCAATCAATAATAGATTAGTTAAAACTCAAAATATTTATTCAAATGATCTTAAATACTCATTTATAGAAAAAAATAACTTTCAATCCATTGAAAATAATATATTAAAAAATTTAATCGATAAAATAATATCTCCTATTAAATTAACTTGTTTATTTGATAACACATACAAAAATAATTACCTAGAATTTTCTTTGAATGAATTTTTTCAAGAAATTCAATTTTCATACTCTCAAACTTCTCAAACATGGATAGATCTTAAAACATTTGAATCAGAAGATGGCCTAGTCTTAGAGTGGAATTTTGTAGAACAATTATTTGATACCAATGTAATTCAAGAAATTATGAATTCATTTTCTAATGAGTTAATAAATATTACTAATTTGGATTGGGAATGCGAATATTTTCCAAAATATTTAATTCCAAATAATGACTTAGTATTAATAAATTCTGCTAATGATATGTTTCAAGAAATAAGCGAAGATACTTTATTTGGTAAATTTGAAAAATTAATAACAAAAGAATTACTTGGGAATCATATTTCAGTTATAGATGCTTCAACTTTTAAGCAATATACTTATCAACAGTTAAAAGATGAAAGTGAAATATTTTCAAAAATATTAATTCAATATAATAAAAAATCAAATATCACACATAAAGGTTTAATCGGAATTTTGTCTGAAAAAGGATATTCACAAGTAATATCTGCTGTATCAATCATGAAATCAGGAAATGCTTACTTACCACTTCATATTGATTGGCCTATTGGCAGATTAATCGAAGTTTTGGATCAAGGAAATGTAAAAATTTTATTAATTTCTAGAACTCAATTTGAGATAGAAAATATTCGTGAAATTTTATTAAAAAAATATGAAATAATAGTTATTGAAGATATTTTATCAAATATTTATAGAAGTATTTTAAGTTCTGAAGATTTAAAAGAATTTCATTTACCTGATGTAAAAGCAGATGATATTGCTTATGTTATTTTTACATCGGGATCTACTGGAAAACCAAAAGGAGTTACAATCAGTCATAAAGGAGCATTAAATACAATTGATGCTATTAATAATAATTTTTCTATTACTAATAAAGATAAAATTTTAGCATTATCCGAACTCAGTTTTGATTTATCCGTTTATGATATTTTTGGTACTTTATCTGTTGGTGGAACAATAGTTTTTCCAGATCAAAATCAGACAAAAGATCCTAGGCATTGGCTACAACTCTTAAAAAAATATCAAATATCTATTTGGAATACGGTACCACAATTAGCTAGTTTATTAATAGATGAAATATCTTATGAAAAAGATCAATCAAACCTTATACCACTTAGATTGTTTTTACTTAGCGGGGATTGGATTCCAGTTAAATTACCAATGAAAATAAAAGAATATTTTAACAAATCTATCGTAACAAGTTTAGGTGGCGCAACGGAAGGAAGTATTTGGTCTTGTTGGTATGAAATAAAAAAAGTTGAAGAAGATTGGAGTAGTATTCCCTATGGAATTGCAATGCCAAACCAAAAAATGTTTATTTTAAATCACAATAGTGAGCATTGCCCTGTTGGCGTGATTGGTGAAATCCATATTGGTGGTGTAGGTGTTGCGCTTAATTACTGGGGGAATATGGAACTGACAAATGAACGTTTTTTTGAACATGAACAACTGGGAAGACTTTATAAAACTGGCGACTTAGGATGCTGGCAGAAAAATGGAACAATTCAATTTATTGGAAGAAAAGATTTTCAAGTTAAAATACGAGGGTATCGTATTGAACTTGGTGAAATTGAAAGCGCATTAACAGAATGTGATGGTGTTGAAAAATGTGCTGTTTTAATTAAAGAATATGAATAATTAAGTTTCATAAAATTTATCTCATTTTTCCATTAAAGAATAAATTAATTTATTATGATTATTAATAATTTTTAAAATACAAATAAATAAAAGATATTTTCATTATTTATTTACTTTAAAATTTAGATTGCATAATATTATTTTCAAAATTACCCAAAATAGGAGTCACTATGAAAATAAAGGTTTTTACTTTTTTAATTTTTCTTTTTTTCTCTGGAAAAATTTTTGCAGGGCAAGGAGCTCTTCTTTTTTTTCAAAATCATTACGATCCAGAATTAGACCGTAATGTTGGGATTCATTATTCACCAGCAAATATGAAGTGCATAAATGGTTTAAATATTGCAGGAAATCAATTTACAACAAACGTAATGGGTTATTATATTGAAACAGATACACAGCTTAGTAATGGATGTCTATTTTTAGGAGTTGCTCCATTTGATATTATTGTAAATGATTTTCAAGAGCCAGTTGCAATATTTCATGCAAATTTAAGTTTAAATCAATCACTAACAGGAGGATTGACATCGCAAAATCCAAAATATTGGAGTCATGGTGATTACATGAGTCATGGAGTTTCTATTTTAGGCATAAGAAACACACAAGATAGAATACTTATCAGTGCTGCTAAAAAAGAAACAGTAACAGGATGGATGGGGCAAATTTATAGTGTAATCAAAGACAGGTCTATTAATAAATTGATGATTCCTGGAAGCCATGATTCTGGTACTTATGATTTAGGTACAAAAATATCTCCAGACTCTACATTGCCCGCCATTATCAGCGGTGCTCAAATTAATAATTTAGCAAGAACGCAATATTATTCTATTTCAGAACAACTTGATAGAGGAATAAGATATCTAGATATTCGTTTATGCTCTGATGGAACTAACTTATTAGTCTGCCATAGTGTTTTTGCAAATTCATTAACAATTGAATCTATTTTAGAACAAGTGAAAAATTTTTTAGATCAGCCTGTTAATAAAAATGAAGTCGTTATCATTGATATTCAAGCAGTTCAAAATTGGGATAATTTTTCTCCTAATATGAAATTAAAAATTCAAACAGCTTTAACAAAATATTTAGGTAATTATGCTGCACAATCAGGTCAATTTTCTCCAGAAAGTCACTTTGGCGATTTTGTGGAAAGCGGTAAGCGTGCAATTATTTTACAATATAAGCCAACGACAAATTTAATTTGGGAAAGATCTAATTATTTATGTGGATTTTGGGCAAATTCGGACAATTCAGATAAAATATGGGACTATTTTCAAAGCAATATTGATAATCGTTCTAATGTTTGCAGCAACAATAAATTTATGCAAAGTCAATTAGTTTATACTATTCAGGGTGCTACAATTGATAATATTCTAGGAAATTCATTAAGAGATATTGTTGGTCCAACAAAATATAATTATTTATTAAAGTTAAATAATAATTATTTATTATCCACTTCAATGAGAAAAAATGCAAACATAATAATAGAAGACTTCACTTCTGGTTTTGATATGGCTTTGATGGCTAAATGGCTTAACTGGTCAAAGAAGTTTTTTCATGACTGAATGAATTTTAAATTAATTATTATTTAAATTAATTTTAATTTCCAATATTTTTCTGGCTGATGAAAATCTGGATTTACCTTATTTTCAATTACGTTTCCACTTTTTTTCTCTTGTATATATTCGTTGTGTTTCCAAAAGGGGGATAAAAAGTAACGTGAATGACCTAAACTTAAAGCACATTGAATTAAAATTGTGTTTTCATCAGAATCAATAATATTTTTTAATATTGAATAAGGAAATTTCATACCAAATACATAACGCATTTCAAGGTCATTATGAAAACTTATACATGAATCTTCAATATGAATTCCTTTCCACAAATTTTCTTTTATTTTTAAATTTCTTTTTGAACGTTTTCTAATTCCATCAAATTCAATTGCAATCCATTCACCTAGAGGAGTCATTTCAAATTCAAAATAATTTTGTTTTGGATTTTTTATGTCTGCAAAAAATATTTCACTAACACTAAATTTCCATAATTCATCTATGAATTTATTATTTTTATTCTCCAATGATTTCTCAACAGAAATAGGAAAAACTTTATTTGGATTTTCTGTTGTATATGTTTTCCATTCTAAAAAAGATTTTTCTGGATTCTTTTTTGCATCTTCAACTGAAGTGAGTTGATTTATATAGACACCAATTGAAGGAACACCATGAAATGGAATTTGAGCAAATTCTAAAAAAGGAGATTCAAAAATAGAAATAGGATAAGAGAGTTCATCTTTTAATATTTGTGCTACCAGTTGATTTGGAAAATATAATAACCCCATCCATTTTTTAGATTGAGGACCTTCATATGAGGGACCAAGAGATCTCATTCCACAATCATCAAAAAGTTTTTTTGAAAATAATCCTACAGGTTGGACTTCAAGTTCTAAATCCGCATTTGCAATTTTTTTTGCTTTTTCTCTCATTTTAGATGTTAAAGTCAGCATATCTGTAGTTGATGCATTTCCTTTATTCCAAACAAAATTAGCATGAAATTGACTTACTTCTGCATTTCCAACTTTGAATCCTTTTAAACCAAGCTCATCAAAAACCTGCCCACTTGGTTTTCCAACTTGGTAATTATTTTTGAAAGTGGAGCCACAACTTGGCAAATAAAAATGCTTTTTTTTGTGTCTATCTGCTTCGCACTCTAACATATGTTGAAGTAATTTATCAGATGATTTTATTTTAGGAAAATACAGCCGCGCCCCAATAACAATTTCAGGTTTTGTCATTAATAAAGTTGATTTATATCCTTGAAAAACTTCTTCAGCAGCGTAGGTTTTTAAAATTCCTTGAGTATCTATCGTAAAAACGTGTTTGACAATTTGCGAAACTTCACCACCATAGCATCTTGCATTCATGCGAATAGATGCACCCATTTGACCTGGCATTCGAAACATCCAAGAAGCACCTTCTCGGTTTGCTACCATACAAATTTCGGCAATTTCTGTGTTTGTAACACCGCCTTCTACAAATAAATACTCATCTGTTTCCCAAAACCATTTTGATAATTTTTCAAGAGAAATTACGAGTCCATTAAATTCTTCATCAGAATAAACAGAATTACTTCCTGATCCTAAAACAGAACATGGTAATTTATTTTTTTGGCACCAATTTAAAGACTCTTGAATTTGAAAAATATTTTGAGGTTCAGCAAAGTAACGCGCAATCCCCCCCATTTTATAATATGTTTTTTCTTTTATTGATTGATTTTCAAAAAAAAACTTGGGCAAAGACTTTGGCATTTTATTTTCCTAGGGCTTCCATTACTTCATCTTCATTACAATATTTTGGTCCACCTAAATAACATAATACTGAATTTATTTCTTTTACAATATCAGAAGATTCAAAATTATATTTAAACAATTCTTCACATATTTCCATAAATAAAATTTCTGTTTGTTTTTCCATTTGAGCAATACTTTGATGATAATTGCTATTTTCGATTCGAGAAAATAACTCACCAACATTCCAATTTTCAGGAGGCAAATGTCCTAATTTAGTTTCAATTGCTTTTAATTCAAGAATTTTATTTTTTATAATTTCTGGAACTTGCTTCGCTTCATCTTGACTTACCATTCTTGAGCTTCCTCATTTTTTCCTATAACAAAATAACGCTGATAGACACTCTTAGACATTCGAACTTTAAAAATACCTTCATCAGAGGTCCAATTTGCATCTAATACACGAGTGTGGGAATAAATTAAAGAGAGTAATTTTGAATCTCCATAATTTACATGAAAAGTTTGTTCTACCATATTCTGCGAAAGAAATTGAATTATAGTTTCTCTAAAACGTCGAATATCTTCTTCTTTATGGCTTGAAATACAAATACTTCTTGGATAACTTCTTGCCAAAATTCTTGGTAATTGAGGTTCTCCAACAATGGAATCTATTTTATTAAATACAATTATTTTAGGTACATCTGATGCACCAACTTGAGAAAGCACTTCGTCTGTTACTTTTATGTGATCTTTATAAGATCGATTAGATATATCAACAATATATATTAATAAATCGGCCTTAGATGCTTCTTCTAAAGTACTTCTAAAACTTGCAACCAGACCATGCGGTAGATTTCTAATAAACCCCACAGTATCTGTAACTAATATATTCATATTATTTGTGCCACGAATTCTTCGTACACTTGAATCTAGTGTTTCAAAAAGCGAGTCTTTTGCAGACAAATGGCTTTCTGTTAAAGCGTTCATTAATGTTGTTTTACCAGCATTTGTATATCCAACTAAAACAACATTCCATTCATCTAGTCTATTTTTTCTTTGAGTTTCTCTTTCTTTCTGTATTTTTTCGAGATCTTTTTTCAAAGAAGCAAGTTTATCTTTCATGCGTCTTCGATCAATTTCAATTTGAGTTTCACCAGCGCCCTTCACGCGGCCGCCTACTCCTCCGCCTCCTCTTTGTCTTTCCCATGTAATCCAGGCATTCGACAACCTAGGAGCCATATACTCTAAATGAGCAATTTCAACTTGAGTTCGAGATTCTTTGGATCGAGCATTTTTTTTAAATATTTGTAAAATAATACTAGTTCTATCTAACACAGGTTTGTTAATTAAATTTTCAAGATTTCGAACCTGTGTAGGTGATAACTCTTGATCAAAAGTAACATAATCAATATTTAATAAAATACATGATTTTTTTATTTCTTCAGCTTTTCCAAGTCCAATATAAGTAGCTGGAACAGGCTTTGATTTTTTTTGAACAGTAACACCGATACATTCATCACCAAGAGTTCTTACTAAAGCACCTAGCTCTTGAAGGCTTTCTTGAATTTCTGTGGGATCATCTTCAGGTAATTCAAGACTTACTAAGTAAGCTGTCATGCCTCCTTGATCACGATTTTCAAGCTGTAACCTTGCTTTTTCAAGTTCAATTGTTTTTTCAATATCAATGTTATTTTTATTCAACGATATTCCTCTATAAACTTAGTAATATCTCGAATTTCTTCTTGCGAAATATTGTGTCCCATTGAATACATTTTTGATCTCATTTTTTTAGCTCCCATATCTTTAAGAGAGTCTAACATATCAAAATAAGTTGCTGGAAAAATAACTTGGTCTTGATTACCATGCGCGACAAATAAAGGAGTATCAATTGGATCTCCAGAATAAGAACTTTTAATGACATGAGGTTGAATCATAAAACCACTAAGTGATAAAATTCCAGCAAGTTTTTCTTTGCTCTTTAAGCCACAATGAACCGCCATGGCTGCGCCTTGAGAAAAACCTAACAAAAATATTTTTTTTGTTTCTAATTTACATTGCTCAGCTGCATTATACATAATTTGTAAAATACAATCTTCTGAAACTCGTCTTTCTTCTTTAGGATCGCTAAACAAGGGAAACCATTGCGCACCCTCTATACCCATAGGATAATTTTTAGGTCCTTGAGGAAATAGCCACAAAACGTCATCAATATTTATTTCATTTGCTAATGATGAAAAATTTGCCGCATTATCACCAAAACCATGTAAGGAAATAATGATATTTTTTATATTGTTACCTTTTGTCTGGGCGATTAATTTTAACGGACTATTTAAATTCATGTTATTTTTGGAACCTACCCATTTGACATTATTTTGTGATGACATTCTTGCTCCATTAGGTGAAATTGACATTTTCTAATGTCCTCTTAGGCAATATACTCAATTTCAGAACACTGCAAAACTATTGAGGCGATCTAATAATGATGCGAATTGTCGCGTTTATCCTGTGCCGGATTTTCTTCAAAAGAATATGCATTTCAGGAACTCCCTACACAGGTGGTGGTGCTATTTGGGCTTCAAACCATTCGAGTGGTATCGTTGATCCAGCAGTAATGTTGGGTTTAGCTCCTGTTACCATACGCCCACTTGGGAAACATACCCTTTGGGATATTCCTGTCATGAAACAGTTTTTAGCTTTAACAAGAGCGATTCCTGTAACAAGATTACAAGATATTAAAAAAGATATTAAAGCACAAAAAGAAATGCTTGAACAAGGTAACTTTGAATCCGATTGGCGCGCAAAATCGAATAGTGAGGCTTTTCAAAAAGTGAGCGATGCTCTTTTAGAAGGAGATTGTATTTTAATTTTTCCTGAAGGAGTTAGCCATGATGAGCCTTATATATTTCAATTAAAAACAGGTCTCGCTCGAATGGCTTTACAGGCTATGGGAAAAGCAAAAGATTCTAATTTTTCTGTCGTTGTTCAACCAGCAGTTATTGATTATTCTGAAAAAGATGAATTTAGAAGTGAGCTTTATCTCCATTTTTGTGAACCTATAGTAATTACTTCTAGTGAATATTCTGTAAAAGATATTATGGATGGAGTAAGAGAATCTCTTGAATCGGGATTTGCTAGTTTCTTTACCTGGGACGAAAAACGTAACTGGAGATTTTTATTTGAACTTGCATATGGTAGAAGCGCATATTCAGCAAGAGAATTTCGAATATTTGTAGAAAAACATCGTCCCGATTTTGACTCTGACCCTATATTAATGGCAAGAATTCAAACAATGCGCCGCATGATGCAAGCAGTAAATGTTTCTGCAGCTCAATTAGTTTGGGGCGATATTAATTATAAAAAAAGAAACTTTTTTTGGATTATTTTCAGGCATGGTTGGTTTTATTTATTTATTTCTTTTCCTATCGAAACTTTAGGAACAATTGTTTGGGTGTTACCTGCAAAATTTTGTGAAAGACTTGCAAAAAAAAGTACCTCAGACCGTGATGTTAGAGCAACAATGAAAATTGCACATGGAATGTGGTTTTTTCCTCTTTGGGCTTTTTTGATGTCATCCATTTTCACTTATTTCTTAGGAAACTATTTACCGCATATAAATAAAGTCGTAATATGGATCGCATTCTTGATCTTGACTCCAACGTTTTTAGCGTTAAGTCTAATTGTTCAAGAAAGTGTCAATTTTTTTCCAGGCTTTTTAAGACTCGCTAAACTCCGTTTTTTCTTTCCTAGAGGATGGTATGAATTAATGAAAGAATGGAGAGAAATTTCGGATGGAGTTATGCAAAAAATAAAAGTCTCAAATGAACAAGAAACTAAAAGTTAACTTTTAGAAAATAAAGAGGCTTTATTCTTTTATGGTATTTTCAAAAAAAACATTTGATTCCAGTTTTGAATCCTATTTAAAACGAAATTTTCCCGAACATGCTAGACGAATATTACAAGCACGAGCAAACGCAAATCTTGTGCGTTTCTTTTATCCACTTTTATCATTTTTAATTCCAATCGTTTTTTTTGCCTCGATTGCACTTGTAATAGCCTTGTTCAAAAGCAAAATAATAGAAGAAGCGCAAAAAGGAAGACTTTCAGAAATTATTTCTGCTACATCTATACAAAATATTATAGCAGGAATATTTGCTGTCGGATTTGTATTTGCCTTTATATGTTTTGTTTTTGGTTTAATGTTAGGCTATTCAAAAGCACGTGAACTTATCTTTAAATCAGAAGAAATTGAAGCAAAAATGAGGCATATTTGGCTTGTTGATCAAAACGATCATCAAATCGTGAATCCACATCAAAATCATTCAAACCATTCTAAAAAACATTCTTTAGAACATGAACCAGAGGCCTAAAATTAAAAAGTTTGTAATTTTATTAAATGGTAAAAATAAGAACTCAAATATTCAAGTTATTTCTCATAATCTTAAATCAACAAAATTTGAGAATATAAATAATGAAATGATATATGTAGCAGATGGGGCTCTTAAACATTTTACTAAAATAAAGAAGAATGTGAAAAATATAATTTGGGCTGGTGATCAAGATAGCCTTACAAAAACTTCAAAAAAATATCTTGACAAATATTCTATAAGTAACAAAAATAGAATAAGTCAAGATTTCTATATCAAAGACATCTTACTTGAAAAGAATAAAAACTTTAGTGACTTCTCTGTTTTACTTGATATGATCTTTTCTAATAATTCAAATAGCTCAATTTTTATTGAAGTTTTTTTTGGATTAGGAGGAAGAAGAGATCACGAAATGGCTAATATTTTAGAAGCAGAAAGATTTATTTCAAAATTACCTTTTGGTGGAATTTGTTACTTTCATGGAGGAATTATTATTTCTTCTGTCGAATTTGAAATCAAGAAAGCAAACAAAATGAATTTTTCTATTTTTTCCAAAAGTAACAACTCCGAATTAGAAATTTCAAACGCAATTTATAGTGGACATTTTTCGCTGGAAAGGCCGTCACATGGCTTGAGCAATCAAGCATGTGGAAATACGATATCCGTAAAGCCCAAAAGCTCAATCATATCATTTTATTTTTAAAGGAAGCCCGATATGAATCAAACTAAATCTCAAAAATCAGCAAGAGAAATTCTTGATTTTATTGCAGAAGTAAATGCAAAAGGCTTAAATATGGTTGAATGTGAGCAATTTATTAAAGTATTTTTAACCCCCGCAGAAATTGATGCCATATCTCAACGAATTTTAATTGTAGATATGATTTGCAAAGGAATTGCACAAAGAGAAATATCAGAAAAACTTGGAGTTGGTATAGCAACGGTAACTAGAGGAAGCAGAATGCTTCAAGAGCATGATGAATCCTTAAAAAAAGTATTTCCTAGAAATGATGCAAAATAAAAAATGGTCTTATTTAGGTTAATATTATTTAAAACCTATTGAGATCTTGATTCAAAACGCTTTTTGAAATTTCTTCCATTTCACCAAATTGAGCTAAATTTTTTAAAACATCATAATTAGAAACATCATTTAAATCTTCAATTGTATATCCTAAATAAATTTTTAAGGTATCATCAACTTCATTAATAAGAGCTTCTACAAAATCATCTAAATAGCGATTATACGATTCAATTTGAGTGGAAACACCTAAAATTTTCATTATTAATTTAGTAAAACTTCGAATAACATCATCAGCAGTCGCATTTTTTCCATGTTCATGTAAATAACTATTAAAGGTTTTAAAAGAATTAATATCATCAGTAGTAATTTTATTAGTTTGATTTTCTACTCGAATGATCAAATCAATTAATTTAATAATATCTGAATTTACGCTAATTGTTGTCTTCATTGTTGAACATAAAGCATCTGAATAAGACTTTGAGATATTTCTCATATATTCAGTGGCACCTTTGTCTTGTTTTTTAGAATAATCGTATGCTGGTCTCCATATTTTTCTGTCTGGTTTTAGAATTTGATTATCCATTTTTATATCAGGAATTAATTTATATTTAGCATATTGAAGAATTTCAGGATGTAAAATACCACTTCCAGGAGTTGAAAAGTTCATAAAAAAACTTGAAAGAAATCCTGTTTTACTTATTCTGTGATGATTTCTATATAGTTTTTTTTCTTTTGTAGAATCTCTCTCAAAATTTTCTACTCTTTCTCTTAAATTTTTATCATATTCACGGTATTCATAATAATTTTTAATTATACTTTGCCACATTTTTTTTTCAGCATGTCCTATAATGTTAGTTACTGCTAAATATCCTATATCTTGTACAAATATAGAGATAGGATCAGGAGGAAATAAGCGATTAATTAAAGAACTATTTAAAGATGTTGAAATTCCATTTAAATGACTGGAAAGCTGATCTAAAGCAACTCCTGTGGAACAAACAGAAATCCCATTAGCAAAACCCATAGCATTTTGAGCCATAAATGAGATGCCAAAAAG